>DYDK01000120.1 GCA_020717935.1 Desulfocapsa sp. | reverse complement strand
CGCTTTGGGATTGCCTCACTGTTACATGGAGCAACTATGCGAAAATCGCTGTTCAAGTTATTTGCGGACAGGCCCTAACTCAAATCAGGGTCCAATTCAGATACATCAATATTTTCCGAATTCCCTATTTTTCAATTGACCAGAGCAGATCGGCGCCGGTCTGATCAGCGCCAAGCTCGGTCTCCACCGAAAATCCCTTCCATAGATCATATCTGGCCCTGAAAATTCCAGCGGCCCGAAATGGGTCATAACCATAGCTGATGAACAGATCCGTAAACACCTCTCGGCCAATCATTACCGAGATATCCGAGGCCCGTGCAGGATCAGCAAACTGCGAACCGCTTTCCATATAAATAGTATTCAAGGCAAACTGATCTTCTAATTGTGAAAAAATGTTGCCCACCACCCTTTGCACCGGTCGTTCGTTTTCCACAGATGGCTCTCCAGCAGCATTCTGACTCTTCTTTTTGGCAGACGACTGGCCCGCCAGCAGCTCGGTTAAAATTTGGTTTTCAGGCATGGGCGGATCAGAAAAAAGTTTCAGATCCATATCATTGACCGTTCCCGAAACCAGCACCCCAACAACCTTGTTTTTGACCTTTTTCTGGGCCAGGACATCAATGCCAGGATTGCTCAGAGGGCCGCCCAGGAAGAAAAACCGTCCCCGCGAAATATCTAAGACCCGATCCTTAATCACATACGACCCTTTCTGCAAAAGGAGTTCCCCTTTGCCGCCCAGCGGCCAGGTGGACAGATCACTGACCGTCACACTCCCCTGCACCTGTCCTTGCAAGCCAAAAGAGTCAATACTGACCTCATCGCCAAGCTCGACAAGCACCGAACCCCGCAAAGGCAAGGCCACCTTTTTTTCCTCGGCTCCGGCATCCATAATTCGTACATCACGAGAAACCGTCACCGATTCATCCACCGTATTGATGGCAACAAAGGCGTGTGGCACCCGCACCTTCCCACCAACCAGGACCACTCCGTCACGAATCTTCACATTCAGATCAGGATCAATAAGGATATCAACCTCGGGCCGCCCAGCCACCGCAAAATCATGGCCCGTGACTGTGCCGTCCAGCTGCCATTCCCCTTCCTTCCTCGCAACAACTCCAGTAAAAGCAATTTTCCCAGGGCCGGATGCTGCTTCAACGAGCACACCCATTCCCTGCCCTTCGCCCTTTTCGTGTATTTGTAACCGCAGATCCTCTACGGTAATCCCCGCCGCCGGAAAACTGATGGAACCGCTGGTCTGCCGCAGTTCTCCATTCACCTGCGGACTTCCCGTTTGCCCTGCCAGCGAAAATCTTCCTTGCAGGGCGCCGCTTGGCCTGGCCACCCCTGACGAATTCAAGAGCGAAGCAATTGCCCCCAGTTCTTTGATATCCAGACCAATTTCTCCGCGCAACGGCAATTCCCGCCACGAAGCAGAAAGATCACCGAAATGATCAATGGTGCATGAGCTGTCCAGGGAACCACCCGTCTGGAAATGAACCCTCGCCATACCGACCAGCTTGGAATCCATTAATTCCAGATATAACTGATTGTCCGTCCATTGCACGAATTGTTGTTTGTCCTCTTCGTCCAGGAAAGGAATCCGCAACTCGGGCATCCTCATGTCGGCCACACCACTGACCATCCGCCCCCCATTTCCCCTCAGGCGCAGGGAGCCGGTCATCATGCCGGTAACCGGATGGGAAAGCAGGCGCCACTGATACAGCAAGTCTGTGGCAAAGGAATCAAGGCCGACATTGACCTGCCAGTTATTCTCAGAGATCTGCCAGCCACCATCGCCACACACCTTGGCTGCTCCCTGTCGCAGACAGATCGAGCCCATCTCGACCTTTCCCTGGTCAATGAGCGCCGGCACAGTTTCGTGCAACTGCCAGTTTCCATACGACTCCATACGCAGGAAAAGTTCCTGAATCTCTCCTTGCCAGGCGGTCATGTTCTTTTCCGTAAATCTCCCCGCCACCATCATATTCAGATTGCCAGGCGCTCCCTGCACCTGAGCCTGCAACTGATGACTCTCCACTGTGCCGCTGAGCTCGGCCAAAAATGAAGAAAAAACCTGCGAACCATGTTGCAAGCCACTTCCGGCAAGGCGCATTGCAACTCCCCCTTGCCTGCTGATTACCCCCTTTCCTTCCCCGGTCAAAGACTGCGCCTGATTTTCCTGATAAGAGAGATTGCTCCCAGCCAGCTCAAATGAATAGCGGGGCTCACTCCGATCCCCTTGCAACGACGCCCGCAGTCGCACTATGCCGCTAGCCCCGGGCAACAGATTGCCAAGATTTTCACTCTCCAATCGCGCCTGCAAGTCAAGGGCGCTGCCAGCCTCGCCACTGACACTCAGACGAGACTTCCCGCTTTGCAACCGCATCTCCCGCACCTGTACCCCTTTATTATCAACACTCAAAGAACCGCCGCCGGAAAGGGGATAGCCGTGCAGTTCACCAGTAAGGCTGACCAGCTCCGTTTCGGCGCTGAAATCATCCCCCTGGGCCTGACCACGGGCGCTGACAGTAGCGTTCATCCGCCCGTGCCAGTCAGGAAAAAAGGCCTGTGGGTCAATATCGTTGCCAGTCAGAGTAAACTGCCAACGCACCCCCTCCTGCCAATCCAATAAACCCTGCAACGATACCTGTCCCGCCTCATCAGGCAGCTTCGCCACCAGGGAAGAGACCTTCAACCCATGAGAATCACCCGTCAACTCGGCATCAACAGGTATCTGCGGAAAGTGTTGATCACTGGCTGTCTGCGGCATATCGTCCCAAACCAGCCCTTCGCAGCGCGCCGCCCCCTGATACCCATTCACATCCCCTGAAACCTTGAGGAACACATTGCTCGCAACCAGCGCCGGCCAATCGGCAAACAGATCCGCCAGTTTGATCTGAGCCAGATTGCTCTCTGCCTGCCAATGAATATCATTAAAGAGATCAAAAATGGCCAGATGCATCGTGGTCGGCGCCGGTGTCTGCATGGCAATCTGAGCCACCGGCTCGGAGGCCGTGCCACTGACCACAAAATCAGCAACTACCGGATCAACCCCTGCGCCAAGACCGCTTTCGCTGATAACCAGTCCCCCTTGCCAATCAAGGGGCCACTTGTTCCCCAGCCCCATGCTTCCCTGAAAATGCAGGGATGACCACGAGGTCATGGCCTCGGCCTTGTGAATACGAATCTGATCACCTCGGGCCGACACTTCCATGCTGACATGCTCAATTCGGGGCAGCTCCCAGCCGCTGTCATCGTGAATAAAGACCTCCTGTACCTCAATCCGGTCAAGGATGATCGCCATCGGCAAGACACAATCAGGCAAGACAAAATCGCTGGTCGCCTGGCCAGAATCCTTGATCAGAATATCCAGACCTTCTCCACGCAGAGCGGCCAGCCGCATCGTTCCCTGCCATAAGGCCCGAGCAAGTACCCGCCCCTTCATTTTTCGACAGCTCACCAGGGCGTCCACCGTCTCGACCCGTAAACCTTCCAGCTCCCAGCCGGTCGCCAATCGCCCACGCACCTTGTCAATGCTGATCATCCCGCCCGAGGCATCCACCGCCATTCGAACCACGGTCTCCAATCCCTGCTCGGTCACGCCGAAAAAGAGCAGGCAGGCCACCACGGCTACCAAAATCCCCTCCGGCACAATCACCAGAACAATCCGCACCAGTCCTCGCCACGGCTTCACAGATCCGCTCCCACAACAAGATGGATGCGGAACGCGTTCTGATCATCATCAAACAGCGGCACGGCCACATCAAGGCGCGCCTGACCAAAGGGCAGGGTTATACGACCACCGATACCCACGCTCTTTTTCAGCTCAATATCGGTATTCGTGTTCGTCGCCTGGCCGACATCATAAAAGGCGGCCACACTCCACAACTGGTCGATCTTTCGCTCCACTTCCACGCTGCCCACCATCAGATAGCGGCCACCGATCACGGTTCCCGAGGCATCAACCGGGCCGATCTGTTTATAGCCATAGCCCCGCACGCTCTGATCCCCGCCGGCATAAAAACGAAGAGAGGGAGGCAAATCATCAATGGAATCCACGATCGTGCCCCCCAAGGTTCCACGGCCAATCAAGCGCCACTTGGCAAATGGCGAGAAAATCGCTTTTACCCCCGCCTGCATCTGAAGAAAAGAGGCATCGGCAAGAACAGACTGGCTGGCCCCCTTCCCATCCAGCGAAAACCGCCATCCGTTTTCGGTGTTGATCCTGTTTTCAGCAACCACCATACTCCAGCTTCCCCCAGGCAACAGAAGTAAACTGGAACCATCGGTCACGCCAACGCTATAATTTTCATCCTGAAGCTCAAGACTAACCCCGTACTGAAAACGAGGCCCGGCATGGCTGAGAGCCGCAGCCACAGAAAGCAGATCGGTCTGGGTGCCATCCCACTCTTCGGTGCCGTAACTGCCGGCATATTTCATGACATCATAACGGGGATCAGCCATCGGGATCTCATAATCAGCGTCAACCTTGCTCAGCCGTTGCGAAACCTGTAAAGAACTGTGGGCCCGATGGCCACTGACATTCAGCAGGCGATTCCGCCACTCCATCTTGCCGCGGGCGCCGGTATCGGTGCCATAACCCAAACCAAAACTATACCGGTTGGGTTTGGCTGGCAAGAGGGTCAGACCAATGGGCACCCGTAAATCAACGGTTTTATCAAATTCCGGTTCAACACTCACTTTACTGAAAAAACCGGCCCCATACAAAATGGCCTGCAATTCGCTGATTCCCCTCTGGGAATAAGGTTCCCCCGCCTTATAGGGAAGATAACGAGCTAAAAGCTCATCACTGATAATCTCAGGATTGAACGGATTCACTGTCGTCTGGCCAAAGAGAAAACGATGGCCGGTCTCAAGTTGGAGAACAATATCAGCACGCCCCTCCTCCCGGTACACCTGAATCTCATTTTTGACCCATCCCGCCTCAATAAATCCATTTTTAACAGCCCATTGCAGGAGTGTTTTTTTGCCCTCTTCGTACTGCTGATGATGAAGGATGTCCCCTTCCCGCACGGGAAATTGGGTTTTCAACTCTGTAAAAATAGACAACCCACTCCCCGGGCCGCTGGCCTCGACCACAACCGAACGCACCCGCACCGGTTCCCCCCGAGTGACGATATACGAGGCCTGCCAGATTCCATCAGACTGTACCAGCGCCCCCTCTATTTTCGACGAATAATAGCCCAGAGGCTCCAGGGCCAGGGCAATGTCGTCCTCAGCCCGCCGGTGCAGTCGTCGAATCTCATTGGTACTGAGCGAAGCATTCTCTCGTTGCTGATAGATGCGCAACTGGGCCAGAACATTGGTCGCAAGCTCTCCGTCCAGACCACTGACCGTCACTTTAAGGACTTCCCCGCCCCGTGCCACGACTGGCCACAACAGGCAGATCATCAGAAAGAAAAAAGAGAGCTGACGCATCAAAGAGAGTTTGGCCAATGGATGACGAGTTGATTTATAGATGAAATTTCGTTCGGGAATAGCTATAAATCTCAAAATATTCCCCGCAATGTGAGTAACTGTCCATCACAAGAGAGCGGGTTGGGTTGTATCCCCGATATGCAGGGATTCCCATCCCAGCGGGCGATGCCGGACAACGCGTTTCCTCTTAGGGCCTGTCCGCAAATAACTTGAACAGATTGCATCTCATCTTCAGGCTATCTTTGGCTGCGGCTC
>DYDK01000119.1 GCA_020717935.1 Desulfocapsa sp. | reverse complement strand
CAATGGTACTGCATGGGTGACTATGTGGGAGAGTAGGACGCCGCCGAATTCTTTATATATAAAGCCCCAATCAGATTCTTCTGATCGGGGCCTTTTGCTTTTCCTTGACAGAAAAATCAATCCTGTATAATTCTGATGAGTTCTTATCTTCGCCAAGAACTCATATAATCTTCGCATAAGGAATCATTATGTCTGATCAATCTTCTCTTTCGCTTATTATTCTGGCTGCGGGTAAAGGAACCCGGATGAAATCTGACAAGGCTAAGGTATTGCACCAGGTTTTTTATGCCCCAATGGTACATCATGTCTTGAAGGCCACTCAGCCTTTGGAGGCTGAGACAACGGTTGTTATCATTGGTCATCAACGAGATATTGTGCAGCGATCCCTTGTTCCTTTTGTCGTGCTTCCATGTTTTCAAGAAGAACAACTTGGCACTGGTCATGCGGTTCTGTGTGCCGAATCTCTTCTTGGTCATAAAAAGGGTACGGTGATGATCCTGTGTGGCGATACCCCTTTGATTCAGACAGCTACTTTGCAACAGATGTATGCAGTCCATCTCAAGCACGGAGGGCCGCTTACTGTTATGAGCACCTTGCTGGATAATCCAACAAATTATGGAAGGATTGTCGCTGATGATGCGGGCCTTGTCCTTTCTATTGTTGAAGAGAAAGATGCAACCAGAGAACAGAAAGCAATCAAGGAAATCAATGCGGGCATCTATTGTGTTGAGACGGATTTTCTTTTTTCAACCTTGAAGCAGGTCGGAAGAAATAACAGTCAAGGAGAGGTCTATTTTACTGATATTGTGTCTATTGCCACTCAGCAAAAAATTCCTGTTGAGAAGTACAGGACACACCTTCCCCTTGAAGTGCTTGGAGTAAATTCACGGGTTGAGTTGGCCGAAGCTCATCATGAGTTACAGATGCGTCGGAATCGTCAATTGATGCTCGACGGGGTGACATTCCATGATCCGGCCACAACCTCAGTTGCACCAGATGTACAAATTGGCCAGGATGTAACCCTTTATCCAGGAGTACATATTACTGGCCATTCTTGTATAGCTAAAAATTGTGTGTTGGAGAATGGAGTCCTGGTAAGAGACAGCGCTATTGGTGAAAATGCGTCTATCGGTGCTTATAGCTGCCTTGAAAAATGCACCATTAATGCCGGAAAAAAAATCGCTCCCCATAGTGTGGTAAGCGATGAGGATTTTTCGAACCCCTAAGTGAAACTTATTATAATGTCAATTAATTATATTGCTGGCAGGGACGAAATCCTTCGTTGAGACTATTCTTGGTGCATATTCATTGACTGAAAGGCCTCGGTATATTTTTTGAAAATCTTTTTGCCAATGGCAGAAATATCCTGAAATTCGATGCCGGTAATGTGTCGTTGGTCAAGGTCTTCTGTATACACGACCTCACCGCGAAGTTCCACCAACTCATCATCTAGTCCCACGGTAATCAGCAGGGTGTCGCCCTTTGAAATTTGCTGGGTTGTTTCTAATTTGAGTCCGTTCTCGCTTACATCAAGTGTTCGGCCCATGGAATAGGTTGTTTGCAGGCCATTTTTATCGATGACGAGATAATCGAGGAGATGGAGTGCGTTTTTACGAATAAATTTTCGATGCTCTGCTGATGTCATAGGGTGGCCTCGTGTCAATAATTATGAAATGGGAAGAATCTTATCAGGGAAAAGGGTGTGAATTGCCTCTTGGTTAGCATCAACGAGTCCTCTTTCGGTGATAAGTCCGCTGATAAGTCGTGCGGGTGTAACATCAAAACTAAAGTTGATTGCCTGAGTGCCAGGTGCTACCAAGCAAATGGTTTCAATTTTTCCCGTTGTTCCCCTGCCGCTGATGGTGGTGATTTCATCCCCCGATCGTTGTTCAATGGGTATGTCGGCACCGGAATCTATCTCCCAATCAAAGGTGGAAGAGGGCAGGGCCACGAAAAAAGGTATATTGTTATCATGGGCAGCCAATGCCTTCAGATAGGTTCCTATTTTGTTGGCCACGACACCGGTATGGGTGGTACGGTCGCTGCCGACAATGACCATGTCCACCATGCCATTCTGCATCAGGTGGCCGCCAGTGTTGTCGGTAATCAGAGTATTGTCGATGCCTTCTTGTTGGAGTTCCCAGGCGGTAAGTTTGGCGCCCTGATTCCAAGGGCGAGTTTCATCTACCCAGACATGAACAGCGATGCCGGCATCTCTTGCCGCATAAATAGGAGCGGTGGCACTTCCGTAATCAACAAAAGCCAGCCAGCCAGCATTACAATGGGTAAGAATATTGACCGGCTCGCCCTTCTTTTTTTTGCTGATAGCAGTAATAATAGCAAGGCCATGGTTGCCAATCTGTTTGCAGAATGCGGCATCTTCATCGGCAATCTCGCAGGCTGTTGTGTAGACGCCTTCTATTTTATCTTTTTCCGGGACTTTTTTTGGGACTTCTTCCAATATCCGTTCGACCGCCCATCCTAAGTTTCTGGCAGTTGGACGACTTTTCGTTAAAAGAATGGCTGCTTGTTCCAGTTTTTTATCTATTTCATGATCAAGAGCATCCTTGACTGCCAGATACATGCCAAAACCGGCAGTGGCCCCAATCAAACCGGCTCCGCGCACATGCATGTCTTTGATTGCTGTTACGGCATCATTGACGCAGGTCAGGGATTCGATAACAAAATGGTGTGGCAGGTGTCGTTGGTCAATAATACATATATTGCCTTTATGATCGCTGTCTGGCCAGATAGTTCGAAAATGTTTGCCGTTGATACGCATGTAAGATTGTGATTACAGGTGGTTGCGAAAATATATGATAAATAACCTTCTTATAAAAGGAATGTGTGAATTTATTTGATCCTATCACAACAGGATACCATTTTGAATGAAAATGTAAATGTTTTCATGGTCGAGCCTCTTGCAAAATGAAGATTTTCGTTCAAAATCGAGGCATGCGAAAAATTTTACCGCAGGCATATAGTTGATATTCCGAGGATAAAATTTTGAGCATAACGAAGAGTTTGGGCGAAAAGATCATTTTGCAAGAGGCTCGGTCGAAAGAAGAAACATCAGGATTTCTGGCAAACTCCTCTGAGATTCATTGAACGGAGGGTATCAGTCATAGTTTGGCCAGAACCCTTTTTCTGCTTTCTGCTGAACGGTGCAGAGTGGGTACTGATATGTCTACAAAGTCATATACCTGGGCGTGTTTGCCAATAGCGGGGCGCATGATTCGGCCCAGCACCTGGAGCAGGCGGCCCTCAAAGGTGATGGGAGTGGTGAGAAAGAGGGTGCTGAGTCCCGAGCAGTCAAAACCTTCGCCGATTAGTTGTAGGGTGGCAACCAAAATTCGGAGTGTTCCTTCTTGGGCTGCCTTGACAATTTCTATCCGCTTTTCTGCTGGAGTTTGACCGGTGAGCAGGGCGACACTGAGTCCTTTCTGAGCAAGGTGTCTGGTGAAGATCTCACAGTGGCTGACGCGATCCGACACGACCAGCAAGACACCATTGTCGGGTCGTACGGCCGCCTGAATAATCTCTTCAATAATCTGGAGATTGCGGCCTTGATGAGTGGTGAGGGCAGTGATCAGGGCTTGGTAATCACCATCATAGGTATGGGTAAAGGTCGTTGTTCGCCGGATCAGTTCGGGTTTGAGTATGGCCCCGGTGGCCTGGAGATGAGCCTGATCGACTTGATGAATCCGGTCACCCATGAAAATGGAGATGAGTCGGGTTGTGCCTTCATCACTGCGGAAGGCCGTAGCCGAGAGGCCCAGAAGATAATGACAGTCAAAGTGGCTGACCACTTCGGTAAACAGGGTCGCTGGAACCCGGTGACATTCATCCACAATGAGATGGCCAAACAGGGGAACCAGTGTATTCACCCTCTTGCGGGCACTGTTGACAATTGCCACGGTTATCGGTTGAACATCGCATTTTCCATCACCAACGAGACCCGCCTGGCAGTCAAGAAAGTCGTTGATGCGTTGCTGCCACTGATAGAGGAGTTCTTTGGAGTGCACGATAATCAGGGTGGGTTGGCGGCGAAGGGCAATGATGGCCAGGGCCATGATCGTTTTACCGCTTCCGGTTCCGGCTTCCAGCACACCAAAAGAACGGGTTGTGACCTCGGTCACGGCTTGTTCCTGGTAGGGACGCAGGTTGCCGGTAAAAGACAGATCGAGTTCGACTAACACTCTCCGCTGTTCGATAATCTGGGGTGATTCTCCCATCAGTTCCCGACAGAGCAGAATGGCCTGATTAGCAAATCCTCGGGGAAAGCTGAGGCCCGTGGGAATGGGATCGTAATACTTGAGGGTGGGCTGTAGTTTCTTTCCCACCCAGCGACCATATCGTTTAGCGGAAATATATTTGGGATTATGGATGGTGAGCCGTTCTTTCAATGCCTTTTCCAGAGAAAGGGAGATGCCGGTAAGCAGGCAATGAGATGATACTGTCAGAATTGGCATGGATGAAAAAACTCTATGGTAAAGGATTATACAATTTTTTCCAGAGCCTTGATCATGGTGAAGTCACCGAGGACAATCAGGGTATCATCGGGCAGAAGCATACTGCTGGGATTGGGATTGAAGAGCATTTCACCGTGACTTCGTTTAATGGCAACAACAATCAGGTTGAAATCTCGTCGAATATTGGAATCCATTAACGATTTGTTGCCGATTTTACCATGATCTGAAATAGCTAATTCTTCCATGCGCAATCCCAGTTCACCGCCATGAACGGTCAGGTCAATAAAATCTGTGACTGTTGGCCGCAGAATGTGCTGGGCCATACGGCAGGCCCCGATATAATACGGCGAAATAACCCGACTGGCTCCTGCCCGCAAGAGTTTGGTTTCGCCACCCTCGGTGCCGGTGGAGCGGGCCATGATATACAAGTCGCTGTTCAATCCCCGCGCTGACAAGGTAATATAGACATTATCAGCATTGGAGGAGACCACGGAAATAAGCCCTTTTGCCCTTTTGACTCCGGCCTTCAGGAGCATGTCATCATTGGATGCCTCGCCTTCAAGAAAGAGATAGCCCAGTTCAGCAAGTTCCCGAATAACTTCAGGATTGTTTTCAATAACCACAAAAGGTGTATCGGCCTCTTTCAGCAGGTTGCTGATGACCCTGCCAATGCGGCCAAATCCGCAAATAATATAATGATTTTTGAGTTCTTCGACCCTCTTTTTCATACTCAATCTCCCATACATGGTCCGCAGATCCCCTTCCACCACGGCCTCAGTCATTTTAGAAAATATAAACATAATGAGGCCAACTCCGACCAGAATCAGCACCATCGTAAAAATCCGTCCCTCAGTGCTCAAAGGAATGATCTCACCATAACCAATAGTGCTGATGGTAATGACAGTCATGTAGAGACTGTCTATAAGACTGCTCTGTTCTATGAACATGTAGCCAGTTGTTCCAAAGGAGAGAACACCGAGCAGAAGGAGCAGAGCGGTTAAGGTTTTAGGCATAGCACATTTGGGAATCTGTTTTTTTGAGATAAGTCTGCTTTTTTGCTATGCATTATACCTTGTTTTCGAGTAAAGCAAACCTTGAATATCAAGTATGACGGATAAAATTGGCATGGTCTTAGCAATGTCAGATCGTCAGGCCACAATTGTGATGATAAATGATTCAGGAAAGAGATAAGATTATGAATATCCAGACCTCGTCAATCATGGATAAGCAATAGCCTTGGAACCCTCTGTTTCATTGA
>DYDK01000118.1 GCA_020717935.1 Desulfocapsa sp. | reverse complement strand
GCGACCAGATTTGGGTTAGATTTGGCTGTGCCGATTGAACAGGTAAGCGAGCACAGCGAGACTCCGAAACCGCAGGCATAATTGTGTTATGTCGAGGATTTTGTGATTGAGGCACAGCCAAAGATGGCCCAAAGATGGGAAGCAAGATGGTATATTGGTAATTTCCGAGTCCCTTACATTATGACAAAGCGTTTATGAGAGATGAATACGGATACACTTCTCAGTTGTTCTCGCTTATTCTGGTTATTGTCTTATAAGGGGTGTGGAAACTTCTCATTTACTTTTTGTATCCCGTCTTCGGATTCTCTTTGAGTATGCCTCAATCGCAAAATCCTCATCATAAGAAAATTATGTCTGTAGTCGCGGAGTCTCGCTGTACTCGCTTATCTATTCAATAGTCAAAGCTAAAGATTACAAAATTCTGGCGTAATTTCGGTAAATTAGTAAGGACTATGCTCCTATGCGTTTTCTCGCCGATCTGCATATTCATTCCTGCTATTCCTGGGCCACCAGCAAAAAATCTCATCTGCGGACACTGGCGGCCTGGGCCCAGATCAAAGGTGTTCAGGTACTGGGAACGGGCGATTTCACTCATCCTTTATGGCTTGCTGAATTACAAGAATCCTTGATTTCGGCTGAGCCGGGATTTTTTCGCCTTAAAGAATCCATTCTTCCTGATTTTTCTCTTCCTATTCCCTTTTGTCCTGCCCCGCATTGGCTCTCGACCCGTTTTGTTCTCACTGCCGAGATCAGTTGTTTTTACAAACGGCATGGGAAAGTCAGAAAGGTACATCACCTGATTTTTGTTCCTGATTTTACTTCGGTATTGCGAATCAATGCGGCCCTGGCGAACATTGGTAATCTGTGTGCTGATGGCCGTCCTCTTCTCGGTCTTGATTCTCGTGATCTCTTGGAGATTGTCCTTGAAAACTCTCCCTCTGGTTTTTTGGTTCCTGCCCATATCTGGACGCCATGGTTTTCTTTGTTTGGTTCAAAATCAGGATTTGACTCGGTGGAAGAGTGCTTTGCTGACCTTTCGTCGCACATTTTTGCCTTGGAGACCGGACTTTCTTCCAACCCGGAAATGAACCGGTTGGTCTCGGCTCTTGATCGTTTTACCCTGATCTCCAATTCCGATTGTCATTCCCCATGGAAAATCGGCAGGGAGGCTACGGTTTTTGATACCTCTTTTGATTTCTTCGCCATAAAGTCGGCCTTGCAGACTCCCTGTGATGCCAGTGGTCATCGTCATCTGGCGGCAACTGTCGAATTTTTTCCCGAAGAGGGGAAATATCATTATGATGGACATCGGTCGTGTGATTTTTGTTGTGCTCCGGCCATGAGTCGTGAATTACATGGCGTGTGTCCAATCTGCGGAAAGCCGTTGACCGTGGGAGTTCTGTCGCGGGTTCTTGACCTGGCCGACCGGCAAACTCCGTTGCATCTGCCCGATGCTCCAGTTGTTTACAGTTTGATCCCCCTGCAGGAGATCTTAGCTGAACTCTTGGGTGTGGGACCAGGAAGTAAGGCCGTGATGAAAAAATATCTGCATATTATCCAGCACATTGGCCCTGAACTGACGATCCTGATGGAAACGCCACTGGTCGAACTCGCTGTGGCGGATGTCCTCGGATTTGCCGAGGCAATCCATTGTATCCGCAATAATTTAGTTCAACGAAAGGCTGGTTTTGATGGTGTCTTTGGCCGAATTACTGTTTATAATGGAGGGCAGAAGGTAAGGGGAAATTGATGAGGTTTTTGTTTTTTTTGCATGGGAGAGGGAAATATGCACTTATTTGAGACAAAAGAGGGGGACAAGTGGGTTTGTGTCGCTTGTGGCCAACAACAGGCTAAATTCATTGAAGATGAACAATGGGAGTATATTTTTGACCAAGATAATCCCATGTTACGATGCAGTTTGTGTGGGCAGGGCGATTATGAGATCGAAGATTGAGGAAGAACGACTCGTGTTTGAGTGCCACAGATGGACACAGAGAAACATAGTTTTTTCTTCTTATGATCTGTGTCCATCTGTGGCTTTTTATGCCCAATACATTTTCTGTGCCGCTCTTCATCCCTCTGTGTCGCATGGGAACCAGAAGATAAAAAAACAGCCCATTAGTGAGTTACAGATTATTTTCTTGATTTTTTTTACAAGAAAATAATCTGACGAAAGTCACTTCTCTCGTTTATCGGGGTTAGGGGCCGTTGCCCTTGGAATTCGCTATCGGTTCAGTAATGGTGACGGCAATCCAGTGAGGATCCCACCATTCCACCGGATTGACAAAAATGCCATTGATCAGTATGGAAAAATGGAGGTGGTCGCCACCTGCCATACCAGTGGTTCCGGTTAAGCCAAGGACGGTGTCTTTTGCGACCTCATTGTCCAGGGTCACATTGATCTGACTGAGATGGGAGTAAAGGCTGAAAACCCCCTGGCCATGATCAAGGACGACCATTTCCCCGTAAATCCCGTTATAGCCAGTAAAGATAACCTTACCCGCTTCGGCCGCCTTGACCTCCGATCTTTCCAGTGAGGCGATATCAACTCCCAGATGCACCTGCTCATCAATGGGCTTTTCTTTATACGAATAGGTGCGGTGGTCGGCAAAGCCGGCCTTGGGACTGCCCAGCATCCGCCCAAAGGCTCCTTTCCATAATCGTACAGGGGAGGGCTTCTGACACAGGTCAAAAATCGTTTTATTGTTGAGATCCCGAAGGGTACGGTTGGTATAGAGATATTTTTCGATCATATCGCCTTTCATTTCGGGATAATGCTCTTCAAATTCAGGGATCTTGGCCGTCAGGAAAGTATCGCTGATGGTAATGGAGTCTCGTTTCTGATTGGCCTTTTTGTAGGTGCTGGAAAAGGAGGCCGTTGTTTTATTGCCGGCCTGATCTTCGGCCATGATTTTCGGCTCCACAATGGAGGCCGCCTCATAGGGCAGGGCCAGATAGGCGATATGAGTTCGCTCTCGACCATCAGCCAGCGGGAATCCAGGATAAAAGATGCCATTAATCTGCACGCCGTGGTGCTGGGTATCCTCGCTCGTCTGGTAAATGACGATGCCTGCTCCGCCCTGCTTGAGATAGCGGGTGGCGTGGAGCAGGGTGATTTTGGGTGGTTTGGTGTCAATGGTGACATCTTTGGCAATGCGGGTCAGGTTTCCCTGAAAGAGGCCCCAGAGGGAATAATCACGAACCTCCAGCACCACTTCTGCCGCACCTTCTTTCAGGCCCAGCTTTTTCAGATCAATAGTCTGCTTTTCCTTGACTTCCACGGGGCCGACCGGACCCATATAGCCTTGGCGAGGGTAGTCAGTGTAAAGAACATCTTTTTCCTGGCCGCCCTGTTTCACTGCCAAGTGGATGTTGCGAATCCCGCTTTTTGCATCAGAGACAATCATCTCCAGGGTGGTGTCGGTGCCGATATAATCAGGGATCTCCTTTATGCTGATGGTCGGTTTGCCCATTTCAAAAATGGTGAAGGCTCCAAAACCAGCAACCGCCAGCACCGCTACTCCCAGCAGGATAAAAAAAGAACGCAGAAAACTGCCACCTTTACCGCTCTGTTTCATTCGTTGTCCAGGCATGCGAATACTTACTCCTTTGGTTTTATTTCAGTTGTTGAGAGAGAAGAAAAATGCCGAAGCCATCATTTTTAGTCTTGCCAGGTAAGCTCGTATTTTTCAAGGTGGAGGGTATAATCCGGGATGATGGTCAATCGTTTTTTTGTGTTGAGTTCGAGTTCGAGGGTGATTCGTTCCTCTTCTTTCAAGAGCATGTCCGCAATACGGGGATGGACTTTGAGGGTGATGCTGTTGCCCTTTCGTTTGAGATACTCTTTTGAGATCTTACGGACAATTTCATAACAGATCGTGCGCCGCGACTTGAGTCGCCCCTCGCCGCCACAATAATAACAAGGTTCGCACAGAATTTGGGTGAGATTTTCACAGCTTCGTTTACGGGTCATCTGTACCAGTCCAAATTCAGTCAGTTTCAGGATATTGATTCGACTCTTGTCCTTTTTTACTCCTTCTTTAAACGAGATTAAGAGTTCTTCGCGGTGCAACTCATTGGCCATATCAATGAAATCAATGATAATGATACCACCAATATTACGGAGCCGTAATTGGTATGCAATCTCTTTGACGGCTTCCATATTGGTCTTGAAGATGGTCGCTTCCAAATCATTTTTACCAACAAAACGACCGGTGTTGACATCAACAACCGTGAGGGCCTCTGTGGTTTCAATGATGATATAGCCGCCGGAACGAAGCCAGATTTTCCTGTCCATGATGCGGCCAAGCTCCATTTCGATACCATGGGCTTCGAAAAGGGGAACGGGATCATTATGACAGGAGATTCGGCGCTGGAGGTCAGGGGCAAAAATTGTAATAAAATGCACAAGTTTTTCGTAGGTTTCCCGATCATCGACCACCAGGCTATTGACATCGGCGGTAAAGAGATCGCGCACCGAGCGAAAGATAATGTCAAGATCTTCATAGACCATGGCGGGAGCGGATGCCGTGCTCGTATTGTCCTGAATTTCATCCCACAAGTGGAGCAGGAATTCCATGTCGGCCTCTAATTCTTCCTCGTCGGCATATTCGGCGACTGTGCGGACGATAAAGCCGGTACCGATTGGACGAAGTTGCTCAATGCGCTCGCGCAGAGTTTGGCGCAGGGACTCGTCCTCAATCTTCCGGGAAATACCGATGTGATCGGTCAGGGGCATAAAGACCAGATTGCGGCAAGGCAGGGTGATGTGACAGGTCAGGCGCGCCCCTTTTGTGCCAATGGGATCTTTGCCCACTTGAACCATGATATCTTGGCCTTCGGATAACAGGTCTTCGATATTCATGCCCGAGGCCTGTCGTATCTCATCTTCAGGAAAAACGGTTGTGAAATTAAAACTTCCGCATGGCTGCTGATCGTGGCCCAGCAGTCGTTGATCAAGCTCGGTTGCTGAGATATGGACATCATCTACATATAAAAATCCAGTTCGTTCCAGGCCAATATCGATAAAGGCTGCCTGCATTCCAGGTAAGACCCGCACCACTTTTCCCTTATAGATGTTGCCAACCAGGCCTTTTTCCAAGGGCCGCTGAATATGAAATTCTACAAGCTGGTTATTTTCAACCAATGCAATTCTTGTTTCGTAACTTGCTGAGTTTATAAGTATTTTTGTGGTCATTGGTGATGGGTAGAAAAAATAAAAACAAGGGCGTCACCTTGTAAGAGATTCGTGCGTGAATTGTAGGATTGAGGTGTCAAATTTTTTTATTATACTGTATTTTAGCCGGAAAAAGCCACTTTCTTTTTTTATGAGGAATCTGAACCTCTTTTTCATAAGGTGAAGGAAACAATATCATTCAGTTAAGGGACTCGGAAATTACCAATATACCATCTTGCTTCCCATCTTTGGGCCATCTTTGGCTGTGCCTCAATCACAAAATCCTCGACATAACACAATTATGCCTGCGGTTTCGGAGTCTCGCTGTGCTCGCTTACCTGTTCAATCGGCACAGCCAAATCTAACCCAAAGCTGGTCGCAATTCAGGTACATTGGTAATTTCCGAGTCCCTAACCTCTTCTTGCTGGTTTTCATGCGACGCATGGGAACCAGTAAGAAGAGCTCTTTCTTTCTCATAAAGTGTATAGGAAACTGAAGTTTCCCGTTTTTTTATCTAACTTTCATCAATTCGGTGGAATTGGCATGAATTAGCCACGATCTACATGCC
>DYDK01000117.1 GCA_020717935.1 Desulfocapsa sp. | reverse complement strand
AGAAAGTCAAGTAGATTGGCACAGGTTTTGGAAAGCAGGTTCCATGCCAGTTTGACAATTTTTTTCAAGAAATTTAGCCATGCTGTCCTCCTTTGAGAAATAGATGTGTTAGGGCCTCGGCAAGAATAAATTGTTCCGTATTGCGCAGGATTTTCAGTCATATTCGAGGAGCGGAAAGAGGCGCATAGCAGGGCTATGTAACTCTTTTCGCGACGAAGAAGATGACTGAAAAGACCAGCAAAACGGGATGATTTATTCTTGCCGAGGCCCTTACAAGTAAACCGCATAGTTGTATATAACATGAACATTCTGTAATTACAATAAGTTGATTCGTTTTTGATGTGTTAAGTTAATGACATTGAGGTGCAAGGGCGGCAGGGTGGGGATGCGTTCCTGGAGCAGGGCCTCAAAGGCGCGCACCCGCGGGTCGCTGTGAAAGCGGCGCGGGAAGGGGTTGCCATGGAGGAAGTTGGTCAGGGCCAGGAAGGCCATGCCCTGGTGATGGGCCATATAGGCCTCGATGATCACCCCGCGTTTTCGTTTTTCTTTGCCGCTGTCACGGCGGGGTTGCCGGCTGAAATCCATGGCCTCGAAATAGCCATACTCGCCCAGCAGGCCAAGCCTGGACAGTTGTTTGAGATTTTCCACGGTCTCGTTGGGCGCGAGATTCAGGGCCAGCAGAGTGGCATAGGGAGCCACCACCAACTGTTCCTCCAGTCCGCGCTTCAGGCCGAGGGCCGGGACGCCGAAGGCCTTGTACTGGTAGGTTTTGTTCTGGTCCAGATCGGCAAAGGCGGATTCGGAAATACCCCATGGAACCCTGTGGGCGTGGCCATAGGCCATCTGGACCGCCACCGCCTCCCGGGCCGACTTGTCAAGCAGTGAGTTGCCGTAGGAGTGCTGGAACAGCAGCGGCATCAGGTATTCGAACATGGTGCCGGTCCAACTGAGCAGTACCCGCTTCTGGTTGATGGCGCCATAGGGGCGGCTCATGGAGAACCAGTGCTCCAGGGGGACATCGCCCCGGGCGATGGCGACAAAGCTGCCGAGCCGGGCCTCACTGGCCAGGAGATCGTAATTAGAAAGATCGAGGCGATCGGCAAAGACATTGTAGCCGATGGCGAACAACTTGCGTTTGGGGGCATAGAGAAACTGCATGTTCATCCCATCCGAGAGCGTATGGATGTCACTGATCAGTTGCCCGGTTTTTCCCAGGGTTTCACCTGCCAGCCATTGTGCCGTGGCAAAGGCCGCCAGCAATCGGTCGATCCAGACGGCAAGTGGTGCTTCAAGCGGGGGCGAGGCTTGCCGCATGTCACCAAGGATGTGGATCGAGTCGATTTGTCCATGGGCCAGCGTCGTGAGCGAAGGTGATAGACAAAGATCCTTGCGGATGGCGAGTTGTACCGCTGGATCCAGCAACGCTAGCTCCTCTCCGCTTTTTTCGGCGAGAATTTCGACCCAGGTGAGATAGCGGCCACTGTTTTCAATCCAGGCGGCAAGTTGCTGGGCCAGCTCAACGACCCACACCATACCTCCGGCAATCATGGCCATCTCCTCAACTTGGCGTTGCACGCGTTGTTGCAGACGGAGAAGCTCAATAAGGTCTGCTGGTGGCGTCTTGCATTCGACTAAGAGCTGGTCGAGCACGGGGTGACAGAAGTTGGCAACGCCCTGGTCGGTTACGACCTGTTTTAAGACCAGCCCGGTGTCCGCCAGACCGTCAAAGGTCTTGCCATCCATAATCGGTTGATGCACCAGTTCGCCCAACCCCTGCTCCAGGGCCCAGAGCGCGCCCAGCAGATTGCCGCTGTCGACGGTGGAGACATAGCGAGGTTCGAGCGGCGCCAGGCTTTGGATGTCGTACCAGTTGAGCAGATGCCCTTGATAGCGCTTGAGACGACTGATGGTCGCCATGGTGTGACCCAGTTTTTCGATGGTTTGATCAATGGTCAGGTAACCGCAATCATGAGCGCCCAGGGTGCTGGTCATCCAGAGGCCGATGTTGGTCGGACTGGTGCGCATGGCCAGGCTCTGATTATGGGCAACCTGGAAATTGTCGGGCGGCAGCCAGGAGGTATCCTCGCTGACAAAGGCCGAAAAATAGCGCCAGGTCCGCCGGGCGATCTGGCGGAGGAAAAGGCGGTCGGTTTCCGGCAGCGGATGTTGCGGCAGTAATGTCACAGGGCGCAGATTGAGGAGCCAGCCAAGGAGTGGGGCGGAAAACCAGAGGGCAAGCCAGGGCAGGGCCTGAATGAGAGCCTCCGGCCTGACAACCCGGATTGCCGCGCCGGCAGCGAGACTGAAGAGACTGCTTAGAGCCAGGCCGGCAACGAAAAGCAACTGGCGTCGGGAGCCGCGCCAGGGGGTGGCCTGGGCGCTCCATTCCAGAAGTCCGCGACCGGAGATAGCGAGCCGGTACCAGACCCGGACGATGGCATCCAGATTCACCGCGGCCTGATGCGGCAGCAGGGCGGCATCGGTGGCCGCCCGTAACAGATCATGCAAAACCTTGGCCGGGTCAAAATATTTCAGCCCCTTGTGGGTCGTGGTCATGGTCAGGGGCTGGGCCAGCGGATGAAAAAGGAGTTGCATGCCCACCACCAGCGAGGCCAGACCGCCGAGTCGCGGGGAAATGAACCAGGCCGTCAGCAGCAGGGCCAGGCTGGTGGCGGGCAGGAGGCTGCGGCGCAGGTTGTCGAGGATCTTCCACCGGTTGAGCAGGGAAAGCGGATTGATCCCGCGCCCACCGGAATCAGTGGTAATGCGGGGAAGAAACCAGCCCGCGATCTGCCAGTCGCCGCGAATCCAGCGATGGGAGCGTTTACTGTAGCTCTGGTAGCCTTGCGGAAATTCATCAAAGAGTTCAATGTCGCTGGCCAGTCCCACCCGGACATGGGCCCCTTCGATCAGGTCGTGGCTCAGGATCCTCTCTTCCGGAAACCGCCCCGACAACACACGGCTGAAGGCGCGCACATCGTAGATCCCCTTGCCATGATACGACCCTTCGCCGCTGAGATCCTGATAGGCATCGGACACGGCCTGGGAGTAGGGGTCGATGCCGACCGCATCGGCGAAAAGCCGGCTGAAGATCGAGGCGCTGGTGCTGCTCAGGGTCGGGCTCACCCGAGGCTGGATAAGGGTATAGCCGGCCGTGATCCGTCCCGTCTCATCAAAACGGGGCAGATTAAGGGGATGCGCCAGGGTTTCGATCATCCTGCGGGCCGTGGCGTGGGGCAACTGAGTATCGCTGTCCAGGGTGATGATGAAACGGATGTCCGCCAACTGCTCCGGGTCGCCCGCCTCCACCAGCGGGGGGGCGTTGTCCGGCCGGGTGCCGTCGATCAGACGGTTCAACTCTTCCAGTTTTCCCCGTTTGCGTTCCCAACCGATAAAATGTTGTTCGGATTCACTCCAGGTTCGTTCGCGATGAAACAGAAAAAACCGCTCGCCGCCATGGCGCGTATTGAGATCTTCCAACATTTTGCGCACGAGTTGCAGCAGGGCGCTGTCCTCTTTGCGGCTTTCAGTGACGGAATCGGTGTAGTCGGAGAAGAGGCTGAACAGAAGATTGGCCTCCTTGTTGGCCAGATAGCGGATCTCCAGCTTCTCCACCTCGGCCCGGATCGTCTCCGCATCCACCAGCATCATCGGCACCACCACCAAGGTGCGGAAGGCGTCGGGAATGGCGGTCTCCTCGAAATCCATTTTGGGCAGAGAGCGGGTTGGCAGCAGGCGGGTGATCAGGTAATTGACCACCTCGATGGCCAACTGGCTGACCGGAACCAACAGAAGTATTGCCAGCCCAAGGCAAAGGGCGGGAAACGCCGGGATCCGGGACAGCATGACGATCAACCCGATCAGCACCGTGGTGATCCCGCCTATGCTGCAAAGATAGACACTGGTGTGATGGCTGGTAATCCATTGCAGGAAGCGATACCGGCAGGTTTCCCGGCAGGTGAGCCGTCGGGCCAGCACCGCCCTTTTTTCCCCGGCCAGCCAGGCACCGACATGGCCCTGCCGATCATCGCTTGTTGATGTGCCTCCTACCTCTGTCGCCAGGGCAAGGATCTGTTCCGCGACCTGAACCTCTGTTTGTTTCGCGGCGAGGGTAAGCTCCTCAACGGCCCGGCGGCATGAGTCACGGGTGGCAAAATCCATGCGGGGGTAGATGCCGGACGGATCAAGGCGCAACAACTGTTCCACCCGGCTGAGTTGCTCGAAGATCTCACGCCAGTCCAGCAGGCCAAGCTGTCGCAGGCTGGTAAAGGCGTTGCCGCAGGACAACTGCTCCCTGGTCTGCCGGTTCTGTTCCTGCAGGTTGAGGTCGTACATGGGGGTTTTGAGCGTGCGTTCCAGCCAGCTTTGTACCGGGGAGAGGGCGGCCGTCTCGGCGTAGAGCAGGCCTACCAGTTGCACGCCGAAATAGGCGCTGGGATGGGGTGCCGCCTGGGCAAGCTCCGCCAGGACAACGAAGAGCTGGTTGGAATCGCGGCGATTGGCGGCAATGAGCCGGTTGGCCCAGAAGTCGGCCAGTTGCCGTTCGCGCAGGTCGTCGAGGGCAATAACGGCGAGACTCTGGATGCTTTCGATAAGAGCAAGGCGCATCATCTGGGGAATCGCCCAGAGTTCGCCGCTGCTCAAGGTGCGGACTGATTGATAGTCCTCGATAAACGCCAGGATATTCTCCCGGTCCAGACGCATCTCCGAATGGGCGACGAGATCCTTGGCCAGACCGTAGATGCAGGGCAGTCCATGGTAGGGATCAGTGGAGAGGATGGGCAGTTGCCGGTAAAAATTACGGGGCAGGTTGAGCAGAATATCGCGGGCATTCCCTTCCAGGATATACTCGTTATCAAGAATCCAGTCCGCCGCCGGGGTGGTGCTTTGTTCGAGATTGCTGGCGGCGGTGAGATCGGCGCAGACCTGACGCACCCATTTTCGTGACTGTTTGAGACGAACCAGCAGTTCGGTGGTATGTTGCTGTTTGGGGTCCACCCGTTGCTCGTCGGCGTGACGCCGGGCGTGTTCCTGAATCTGTGATTGGGAGAGTTTGATTGTGGTCGCCCGTTCCTGCACCCGTCGATCAAGCCTGGGATAGAGGACGAACAACGGAACAGGCGTTTCTCCAATTTCCCGGAGCAGGGCTACCGGACCTTGTAAAGACGCAACCGACGCCCGCAGGATGAGGACATACTCGCCGGGCAGGAGCCAGCGACTGTGGTCACGGATATCACCGGGGTCAGCCGTCTGGAGAAAGCATCGGAACCAGAGGAAGGCCACCGCCATGCCGATGGCGGTACCGGCAAAAAACACCCCCAGAGCCGTGGAAGTATCCCAAAGCGGGAACAACTTCAGCCCATACAGGAGGAAAGGAGCTATTCCGGCGATCCCTGCGAACAGGCAGGCCGCCATGGTTATTTTCAAGGGCAGACGCTGAGTGAAGAGATTGACGAGATGGACGGTTCCACCGGCATCCTTATGGGCCAGGGCGGTACGGTTGAACCCCTGACGGCTGAGTTTCCGGAGTGCTTCCCGGGCTTGATCCTGCTGTGTGAAATACCCAATGAGAATACCAACGCCCATTTTTTTCGTCCTTTGTTCACTAAATAGTGCCTGAACGGAAACCCCCTCTCGTCGAGTTTTACGCAGGGGATTTGTGCATAGGCTCACATGCTTGTGGTGCTAATTTTATTTTTTACTGACAGCGCAACAGTACATGGTTGTTTTTGGTGTTTTTTACCGTTTTTTAAACGCACCTATCCTGTACTCCG
>DYDK01000116.1 GCA_020717935.1 Desulfocapsa sp. | reverse complement strand
TAACCTAAATCTGAGCGCAATCATGTCCAAGTTATTTGTGGACAGGCCCTTACTCTACCACATTAAGGCGGATGCTGGATAGTTACGATTTTCATACAAATACCACCTCATCGCCCTGTGCGTCACTGAAAAAAATGAGCGACATCCTTCTGCAGATAGAAAAAATAATCAATGGCGGGTACGGTCTGGCCCGCCATGACAATGGCCAGATCGTCCTGATTCGACATGCCCTGGTCGGCGAACGAGTCAAGGCCAGGATCATTCAGGAAAAAAGAGGATTTGCCGAGGCCGCGATAACCGAGATCGTTGAGGCCTCCCCCCGCCGGATTGCGCCGCCATGCCCACACTATGGAGTATGCGGGGGCTGTGACCTTCAGATATGCGACTATGAGCAGCAACTTCTCATCAAGCGGAAAATCATTGCCGACCTGCTCCGACGATCCCCCGTACGCCATCTGCAGCAGGCCGTCTCACTGCTGACCGCTCCCCTTGCCTCGCCCCACGCCTTCGGCTACCGCCAGCGCTTACGACTGCATACCGACGAGCACGGACGCCCTGGTTTCCGCCGCTTTCATTCCCATCAATGCGTCACGATCAGGGAATGTCTGCTGGCACGGCCAGAGCTGAACAGGGCCTTACAGCAACTCCAGTCCCAACCGTCATTTCTCTTGTTGATGGCCGCCAGCAACGAACTGGAACTCCTGCTCAATCCAACCGGTTCACGGGTCGTCGTCCTTTTTCATCACCTGCGCAAGCCACGACCAGCCATCATACGACAGGCAAAATCCCTGCAAGAAGCGCTGCCCCTCATTGACTGGATTGAACTGCGCGGCCAGGACTTCTCCCCCCTGATCATCAGCGATACTGTCGGCCCCCATCCCTCCCTCCAGTTACACCTTCCTCCGTTTTCCGGCAATGGCAGCAGAAGCGACACACCCCTCTCTCTTGCCTGGGAAGCAGGCGGATTCTGCCAGGTCAATCTGGAGCAAAATATCCAGCTTATCCAGACCGTGCTGAGGGCTTGCCAGCCCGATCCCGACACCAGCATCCTTGATCTTTTCTGCGGCATGGGCAATTTTTCCCTCCCGCTGGCCATGCGCGCGGTATCGCTGCATGGGGTCGAAGGCCAGGGATCAGCCATCCGTTGTGCCCGTAAAAACAGTGAGCGGGCAGGTCTGACGAATACCGTCTTTGAAAAAAGCCCGCTCCATCCTCGTTGCCAGAGCTTGGTTGCCGAGGGACGCCAATTTGACTGCGTGCTCATCGACCCACCTCGGCAAGGCGCCCCCGGACTGGCCGCGACACTGGCCCTCCTCACCCGCCAGCGACTGGTTTATGTCTCCTGCGACCCTGCCACTCTGTGCCGCGATCTGGGCGAACTACTCCAGCACGGTTTTACCCTCCAATCCCTGCAACCGGTGGATATGTTCCCGCAAACCCATCACATCGAGACCGTGGCCCTGCTGACAAAAACAACAACACCGTAACCAGTTGAGATACTATGAAAGCTACGACGATCATAGGGGACAGATTTTTTTTCGTGGCTGTTTTACGAAAATGAATCTGTCCCCGGGTTTGCGGTGAACAAAAAAATATTATTCCTCTGGTTCCCATGCGGCGCATCTAAACTGCATTCCCATGCGGCGCATGGGAATGAGATGGCACCTGTTAAGTTAATGACATTGGGTGTCCATGTATAAAGAAAAGTGACAAAAAATAAAGCCGACCCTTTGATATCATCCAGGATTCTTCTTTGATATTGTCGAAGAATGAGTATAATATGGACTGTATGAGCCTCTTGCAGGAGGCGTGACAAGTACCCACTCAGTGTGTTATTGTATTTTCCTCAGAAGCGATACTGCGCCTTCTGCATTCAGAGGAACCAAGCAGGTTCCCGCCGGTTTTCTGCTCAGGAGCATTGTGTTTTTTTAAGGAGATATTTCCATGGGCCCATTGATAGCCATTCAACACTTTATTACTCCAAGTGAATATCTCGAAGGTGAGCAACTCACCGAAATCCGCCATGAATATATTGACGGTCAGGTCTATGCCATGGGTGGGGCAAGCGACAGACATGGTTTGATTACTATGGCTCTGGCTTTGATATTTGGAAAACAAGCCCGCCAGAAGCGCTGTCAGCTCTTTATTGCCGATATGAAAGTTCGGTTGAATATCAGTGGCCAGGATATTTTTTATTATCCCGACTTATTGCTTTCCTGCGAACCAACAGACAGAGAGCCCTATTTCCGTAAACATCCCTGTCTGCTTGTTGAAGTGCTCTCTGAATCCACCGAACGCCTCGACCGCCGTGAAAAAATGCTCGCCTACCAGACCATCCCCAGCCTGCAAGAATATATCCTCGTTTCACAAAATAGCCGCCAGATCGAAATCTACCGTCGCCGCAACGACTGGAAACCGGACATCATTCAACAAGGGAATTTTCACCTCGACTGCCTGGATCTGTCTGTGAACATTGAGGATGTGTATATTGATGTGACGCTGTAAAATATGTAGCGCATGGGAACCAGAAATAAGGATAGTGTCCCCATTTATTCCCCCCATTTATTCCCATTTATTCACGATAGTGTCCCCATTTATTCACAGGAGAAATGCCATGCAAACAGTAACTGTGTCACCAAAATTTCAAATCGTTATCCCCCGTGTAGTGAGAGAATCACTGCAACTTCGCCCTGGACAGAAAATGCAGGTCATCGAATATGCTGGAAGAATTGAGCTGGTTCCAGAACGGAGCATTGTCTTTCTGCGAGGTTTTTTGAAAGGCATCAATACCGACTTTGAGCGAGAGAATGACAGGGTATGAATATTGTCGATTCTTCAGGCTGGTTATCGTATTTTGCCGATGAGCCTTCCGCAAAGCATTTTCAAGTCCCATTACAGGATATTCAGACCCTGATTATTCCTTCTATCATTATCTATGAAGTCACGAAGGTTGTTTTACGGGAGTCTGGAAGCAATGAAGCCGTGCAGGTAATTGCGGCAATGCAGAAAGGAAAGGTTGTTGACTTGACAGCCAAACTGGCCGTTGACGCATCGCAGATCAGCCTCCAATACACGCTGCCAATGGCAGACAGTATAATCCTCACAACCGCCAGGTATTACAATGCAACAATCTGGACGCAAGACGCTCACTTCGCCAGCATTCCCGGTATCAATTATTTCCAAAAGTGATGGTCTCGCAAACAGTCGATCAGGGTGCATGAACACTACAGCAATGCAAGCGCTTACAGAATGTGCACCGGAGGAATCAAGGCTTTTTGCGAAACCATCAAACCTGCCCACGGAACTCTGTGCCAGAATTAGATATACTGTCCCCGGAATTCCTGTCCCCGGAATTCCTGAGGTATAAGCGACAACACATCCACCCTATTTTTGTTACCAACTTTCATGCTTCGTTGTCCCCGTAGGCGGGGATAAGAGGGGTAAGGAGATATTTCCATGGGCCCATTGATAGCCATTCAAAAATTTATTACTCCAAGTGAATATCTCGAAGGTGAGCAACTCACCGAAATCCGCCATGAATATATTGACGGTCAGGTCTATGCCATGGGTGGGGCAAGCGACAGACATGGTTTGATTACTATGGCTCTGGCTTTGATATTTGGAAAACAAGCCCGCCAGAAGCGCTGTCAGCTCTTTATTGCCGATATGAAAGTTCGGTTGAATATCAGTGGCCAGGATATTTTTTATTATCCCGACTTATTGCTTTCCTGCGAACCAACAGACAGAGAGCCCTATTTCCGTAAACATCCCTGTCTGCTTGTTGAAGTGCTCTCTGAATCCACCGAACGCCTCGACCGCCGTGAAAAAATGCTCGCCTACCAGACCATCCCCAGCCTGCAAGAATATATCCTCGTTTCACAAAATAGCCGCCAGATCGAAATCTACCGTCGCCGCAACGACTGGAAACCGGACATCATTCAACAAGGGGATTTCCATCTCGACTGCCTTGATCTGTCTGTGAACATTGAGGATGTGTATATTGATGTGACTCTGTAAAATATGTAGCGCATGGGAACCAGGAATAAGGATAGTGTCCCCCTTTATTAAGGATAGTGTCCCCCTTTATTCCTTGACGCAAGTTCCTGTTGTGTGTATCATAGAAACATAATAAGAAAAGGAGATCTGTTATGCCCAAGACTCGAATAAACATAAGTTTAGATCAGGATCTTGCTGATTTTGTCAAGATTTTTGCCATGGAAAACAGGACATCTGTTGCCGAGATGGTGACTCAGTATATCCTCGCCTTAAAACGCAGGACTGAAAACAAAAGCGCCGAACATATCTTCGCCGATCCGGCCTTTCAAGAGGCGATGGAACGGGCTCAGGACAAGTTGAAAAGCGGAACTGCAAAATGGCATTCTTATGCTGAGGTCTTTCCTGACTGATGAAAGCGCTCTTTGAAGATACCTTCCTGAAGGCCTTGCAAAAACATGCCTCCATCAAAAAGGCTGTCAAAAAGAAAGTTGACATGATCCTGCATAATCCCATCACGGTTGGTGAGCCGCTGAAAGGAAACTGGCAGGGATTTTACTCATGCCCGGTGAAACGGAATTTTATTATCATCTATCTCTTCTGTGAAATTTGCCGTAAAAAAGGAGACCATATTGTTGTTGATTGTGCCGACTGCAAACAAAGGGATGATCAAACCATCAAGTTCATTCTTCTTGGCCCGCACGACAAAACCTACGGGGTATAAACACACTCCTTTCACTCACCCTATCCAGGGTCGCACCTGCTTTTCTCCCATATATTCTGGTTTTCTGGTTCCCATGCGCCGCATGGGAACCCATCCTGGATGCGCCGGGAAATTATGGGGACAGTATATTTATCTCTCAAAAAAGAACAGCAAGAGTTAGATATACTGTCCCCAGAATTCCCAGAATTCCAGAATTACCCATTACCGTCCTGTCCCCAGAATTACGCACACTTTCTTGTTGATGAATGACATTATGCGTCATATATTATAAATATGATAAAAACTTTCAAGTGCAACGATACTGAAAAGATTTTCAATGACTTCGATGTGAAAAAATTCAGGGGCATTGCCAGGGCAGCAAGAATTAAACTTGAGGTTCTTGATGCCACTGTTTCTTTGAAATGCTTGCGAGTGCCACCAGGGAATAGGCTCGAACAATTAAAAGGCGAGAGAAAAGGTCAATATAGTATCAGGATTAACGACCAGTGGCGTATTTGTTTCCTTTGGAAGGAAGGAAATGTTTTTGATGTAGAGATTATTGATTACCATAAGGGGTAAAGTCATGGCAAAAAAATTAACTCCAATCACGCCAGGCGATGTTTTATTAGAAGAATTCCTAAAGCCGATGGAAATTGCTCAGAATCAATTAGCTAAAGATATTAATGTGCCTGCGAATCGGGTCAGTCAAATTGTACATGGCAAAAGAGAAATTACTGCTGATACAGCGTTACGTCTGGGCAAGTATTTCGGAATTGAACCTGAATTCTGGCTTAATTTACAGATGCGGTACAATATGAAAATAGCCAAAAGTAAGGTAGGTGAAAAAATCGAAAAAGAAGTAAAAAATCACTTCGAACTGGGGGTAGGTTCGACATTTTGATATTCAAGAAAGCTGTTTTGAAATTATGGGGACGAAATTATGGGGACAGTATATTCGAAATTATGGGGACAGTATATTTATCTCTCAAAAAAGAACAGCAAGAGTTAGATATACTGTCCCCAGAATTACGCTGTGGCTGTTTAGATTTTTTTGTATTGAGGAGGGCAAGGCGAAAAATAGGGGGCAGACCTAATT
>DYDK01000115.1 GCA_020717935.1 Desulfocapsa sp. | reverse complement strand
TTGGTAGTGGAATAATCGGAAAAAATATCTTTACTGGCTGGTAGCTGGATGGCGACACCCTGTTTTTGCTTGTACAAAACGGCATGCATATTTTGTGCCACGGATTCAGGAATATGATAATCCGGTCGTTTCGGAGTCTTCGCTTACCTGCGAGACTATCAAAGATACTTGTAGAAAAAATCCAGCAGCATCTGCTCTAGAACGGCCTGTTTTCGAAGCAGGTCACCTGTTCGCCGTTCGAGAAGGCTCAGGGCGGCAGCATCCCTTTCCTCCTTGATATGACTGCAATTATAGTTGAGACAGAACATCGGTTTGAGAGTTAATATGCATCCCGCTTCCCCCAGAAAGCAGCACTCAACTGTATCTTCCTGCTGAATCACCACCTGAACTCCGGCCAATAGATTCATTAACAGTTGCAGGACATCGTTCTCGCCTGCCATAAACCGGCTACAACAGCCTCCCCCCTGTCGATTCGCACATTGGGTACAGGTTTCGCCCATTCCCATGGTGATCATCTGGGCCTGCGAGATCTGTTCATCCGCCAGTACCACCGTCAGTTGCGACATGATATCCAGCTGTTGAACAAGGAATTCACCATAACGGGCATGAAGATCGTGAGCCGTCGCCAGCTTCAACACAACATCACCGCTGTAAAAAAACGCATAAAGATCTGATCGTGTTGCCATGACTCCTTTGTTCCTTATTGAATCGCTTTTACTGTTAGTGTCGCACCCAACTTCATGAAATCAAGCCAGATTGGGGTGGCGGTAGGGTCCCGTTTTCGTCCGTGCCAAGAAAGGCTAAAAGAGAGGTCGAATTTTGTTATACAGTAGGGTTCGGTGAGGGATTTGCATGTAGGTTTTTCAGTCGTCTTCTTTGTCGCATTATTCCATTTCTATTTCAAATATTTACTTATTACATAGGCACTCATGCCATTTCCCCTTATTGATATTGGCGTATCACCAACAGTCCTTTCTGTAATATTATAGTTTTTATTTAGAAATGGAATTACACCGTATGTTTTGGCCTATTGTAAAGCCTTATTACGAATCTGATTACTGGGTTGACGCACACAGGCGATGGGATACTGGTTCCCCGTGTTTTTGGCGGCAATAAATCGCGAAGAGCAGAGAGGTGATGAGAGCAGAGAGAATCTGTACCATCAGGCCGTTCTTGCTTCTGGCAAAAAGATGAGAGATATTGAGGTGCCCGTTCCACCATGCAAAGAATTTCTCAATAACCCAACGGAGCTTATGTACAAACGCCACTTGCTCCGCAGTCAGATCAAAATGGTCGGTGGCAATCCAGTAGGTTTTATCCAGCAGTGTCCGGTTAGAAAATTGCATACAAAAAAGCACAAAAAAAGTACTCTCACTGGAATTTTTTTTGATACGCAATTTTCTAACCGGACATTACTGATTTTCAATCATATTTCATGGGAGTAAATGGATAAAAAATCTTAGGGATATTTATTCGACAGGGTTGGGAATAATGTTTGCATTTCCCCGTAAGAGGATTAAAGAAAGGGCGGAGTGTATCAGGAATAGATGGGGGAAAGAGGAGGAAGTATGCTCGAATTCACGGAATATACCAAAATCTTTATTGCCTTGCTTGCCATCGTCAATCCCATCGGGGCCATCCCCATTGTCATTGCCCTGACGGCAGATGCTTCGGAGGAAGAATTTAAGCGAACCGCCAAGGCTACGGTTATTTCCGTTCTGGTGATTCTGGTCACAGCTTTGCTGACAGGCGAGTTCCTTCTCGGTTTTTTTGGCATCAGCATCAATTCGTTTCGGGTTGCTGGCGGGATTCTGCTCTTGCTCATGGCCATCTCCATGCTTCATGCCCGTCACAGTGCGATCTCATTCAGCAAAGAAGAGGCGGATCATGATCGAAGTGATAACCGTGAATCGGTGGCCGTTGTTCCCATTTCTATGCCTCTGCTGGCAGGCCCCGGGGCTATCAGTACCGTTATTCTGTATACCCATAAAAGTCATGCGCCCCTTCACTACCTGTTCATGGGGCTGGATATACTCCTGATTGGGTTGGTTCTGTGGCTGGCTTTTCTTGCTATCCCATGGATCTCTCGACATACATCGCAGACGGGTATCAATATATTCTCACGGGTCATGGGTTTGATTCTGGCCGCTATTGCCGTTGAGTTTATTGCCGGTGGGATGAAGGGTTTGTTCCCTGTGCTTTCCTGAATGAAAAGGCGATGCGGTCTCCATAATGAAAAAGCCTGAATAACTGTTGTCTATGGTCATTCAGGCTTTATTCATGTGCTGTGGTGCCTAGAGCGGGAGTCGAACCCGCACGACCGCAAGGGTCACGAGATTTTAAGTCTCGGGTGTCTACCAGTTCCACCATCCAGGCATGGGTTTCTTTGTACCATAGTCGTGTTTTGTTTGTCAAAGAGAAATGGTAGGTGCGAATTGCTGTGGGGTGGAGTAACATACTTTTTTGGAAAAGGGCATGATTGTTATGCTTGTTTGTTAATGCTATTTTGTTAATGCTATTTTTTTGTCGTTTGCTCAGGGTGAACGGAAGATGTTGCGAAATCCCGTGGAAAAATTAGGAGATGCTGGTCTCTATGTGCTTCAGGATATGGGGCGGATGGGGTTGTATCTTTTACTGGCATTCAAAGGGGTTTTCCGGCGCCCTTTTCGAATGGCCGAGTTTATGCGGCAGATGCATTTTATCGGGGTTGGCTCGATGATGGTGATCTTCTGCACGGCCGCCTCTACCGGCATGGTACTTGGTTTGCAGGGCTATTATTCTCTGCACAAGTTCGGAGCTGAAGGCATGCTTGGCTCGGCGGTTTCTCTGACCCTGATTATGGAATTGGGGCCGGTGTTGACCGCCATCATGGTGGCCGGTCGGGCCGGTTCGGCCATGTGTGCCGAGCTGGGTATCATGCGGATTTCAGAGCAGATTGATGCCCTGGAGTGCATGGCCATTGATCCTTTTCGGTATCTTATCAGTCCCAAATTTCTGGCGGCTCTGGTTTCTGTCCCCCTGTTGACCGCTCTGTTCGATGTGGTGGGCATTGCTGGTGGCTATCTTGCCGGAGTGCATCTCATGGGGGTTAATCCTGGCAGTTATCTGGAAGGGATGAGGAGCAGCGTCACCAATCACGACATTCGGTTGGGAGTCATTAAATCCTTTGTCTTTGCCTTGCTGGTGGTCTGGATCTGTACAGGGCGGGGCTATTTCGTCTATCAGATTCGCGGGGCTGGATTTGGGGCTCAGAGTGTCAGTCGGGTCACCACCCAGGCCGTGGTCTATTCGTCCATTGCCGTGCTGATTTTTGACTATCTGTTGACGGCAGTTTTGTTATGAGTGTCCTCTTATGAGTGAATTTGCTATAGAATTCAAAGATGTGGTTAAATCCTTTGCCAAACAGGACGGCGGCCAGCAGATCATCCTTGATAGGGTCAGCTTCACTATTCCCAAGGGCAAGACCACCGTTATTGCTGGTGGTAGTGGCCAGGGGAAAAGTGTCACCTTGAAGCTCATCCTTGGTCTGATGGCCGTGGACAGCGGCCAGATTTTTGTTGATGGCATTTCCGTCGTTGGGGCCCGAGGACGAGAACTTGAGCAGTTACGAACCCAATTTGGTGTTCTTTTTCAAGGGGCAGCCCTTTTTGATTCTTTGACTGTTTTTGAGAATGTCGCTTTGCCGTTGCGGGAACGAACCCGCAAGTCGGAGCAGGAAATTCATGATCAGGTTGCCGTTATTCTCAGTCAACTTGAATTGACCGGTCATGAGGAGAAGTTTCCGGCTCAGTTGAGTGGCGGGATGCGGAAACGGGTGGGGTTGGCCCGGGCCTTGCAGTTAAATCCGCAGATCATGCTTTTTGATGAACCCACCACCGGTCTTGATCCAGTTATGACCCAGGATATTTATGCCCTTTTTGTCAAAATCCAGCAAGAGGTGGGATATACGGCAGTCATTGTCAGTCATGATATTCCTCGGGTCTTTGATCTGGCGGATCAGATAGTGGTCTTAAATAATGGAAAAACCGCTGTCTTTGAAAGCGTGAAAGCGCTTCAAGAATCGCGGTTGCCGCATATTGTTGAATTTGTGGAGAAAACAATGGGAAACCCGTGTCAGAGCAGGGTGGGGGGATAATGAAACAGAATCGTTTTGAATATCTTGAACTTTTTGTGGGCCTTTTTATGGTGGCCGGATTTCTGGCCTTTGGTTATCTGGCCTTGCAACTTGGCGAAGTTGGCATAGTGAGCGCTGGCAAGAGCTTTGTGGTCAATGCCGAATTTGATAATATCTCCGGTGTGAAAAAAGGCGCATCCGTACAGATTGCCGGTGTTGTCGTAGGCCAAGTGCAACGCACCTGGCTGGGCGATGATGAGCTTGCCCATGTTGCCTTGCAGATCAATAAGGGCGTGAAGGTGCCCGTTGACTCCATGGCCTCGGTTAAGTCGCAGGGGATTATTGGTGATAAGTATATTCAATTGACCCTGGGCGGTGACGAGAAGCTGTTTACCGACGGCGATGTCCTGATGGAAACCGAGTCGGCGGTTGATCTGGAGGCTCTGATCAGTAAGTTTGCCTTTGGCAGTGTGAAGTAGCTTGGATACTTCTTGCTGCAGCCTAGTGTAATTCCTGAAAACACCTTATTTTTCATGAGTATCCCTCATTGCCTTGAACAGGTTCAGAATGGCGACGATCTCAGTTATGAGCTGGCCATGGACCTGGCACAGAGTGCCGATCTCGGCGAACTCTGTCAGGCGGCAAATACCCTGCGTCGCTTTTTTCATGAGAACTCCTTTGATCTTTGTTCCATCATCAATGCCCGATCAGGGCATTGTTCTGAAGATTGCCGTTATTGTGCCCAATCTGTTTACAATTCTGCGGTTATTGATTCCTATCCGTTCATTGAGACTGGCGTAGCTCTTGGTCAAGCCAGGGAAAATGACCGTTCTGGTGTGCGTCGTCTTTCTTTGGTGACAGCTGGTCGGTCGGTAGCTGGTGAGCAGCTTGAGAAATTCGGACTCCTCTATAACATTCTTAGCAAGGAAACCAGTCTGTCGTTCTGTGCCTCCATGGGTTTTCTTACCCCTGAAAAGGCCGCGCGCTTGGTCTCGTTTGGCGTGCGCCGCTATCATTGTAATCTGGAGAGTTGCCGCGAATTTTTTCCCCAAGTCTGCACCACTCACACCTGGGAAGAGAAGGTGGCCACCATCCAGATTGCCCGGGAGTCGGGAATGGATATCTGTTCCGGCGGCATTATCGGCATGGGTGAGACGACGGAACAGCGCTTACAGCTTGCCTTTGAACTTCGTGAACTTGCGGTTTTGTCCATTCCCATCAATATCTTGACCCCCATTGCCGGAACGCCTTTTGAACACCTTGAGCCCATAGCCTTTTCCGAAGTTCTGCGTACCATTGCCCTGTTCCGGTTTATCAATCCACGGGCTGTCATTCGCTTGGCCGGAGGCCGTAATCAATTTGGCGAGCAGCAATATCAATGCTTTGCCGCTGGCGCCAACGGGGCCATTGTCGGCAACTATCTGACCACCGCCGGCAACGGTCTGGTAGAGGATGTGCGGACTATTGGCAAGATGGGATTTACCCTATAAATTTGATGGTCTCGCAGGTAAACGAAGACTCCGAAACGACCGGATTATCATAATGTCATTTCGACGAGGAATATTTCTCGGAGAAATCTTAAGAGTATCCAGTGGTTGAGAAACACGATTTCTCACTGTCACTCGAAATGAGAGGCTTTTTGGACTTTTCGGCATCTTCGCTAAGGGACTCGGAAATTACCAATGTACCTGAATTGCGACCAGATTTGG
>DYDK01000114.1 GCA_020717935.1 Desulfocapsa sp. | reverse complement strand
TCTCTGCATTGTTGCCTAGCCTTCCTGGAAAGAATTTATAAAGCTATTATAACTGCCGATACCAAGGGCGAATAAACGGCACGGAACTCTGATGCTTATGGGTCGCATCAGCTCATTTCTTCAATAAACTTCTGGCAGTTTCATATTCACCCGCTTCGGCAAAGGTGACAGCGCCAGCCGAGTTATCAAGCAGGTTGTTTTTTGCCTGATAGGCAGCCTTGATCCTTTCCACCAACAATTCAATTCCAATCGGTTTTTTGAGATAATCAAATACGCCAATCCTTCTGGCCTCAGCTTCATCAAGATCATTTCCGTGGCCGGTCTGAATAATAACCTGAATATTAGGGTAGGTCTTTCTCACCCGACGAAGCACCTCCATCCCGTCAATGCCAGGCATTTTCAAATCAAGAACCATGACATCGGGTTCATTATCACCGACATAGTCTAAGGCCTGTTCGCCATTAAGCGCCGTTTCGCTCTCCAAATCCCGCAAATCCAGTCGTTCCGATAAGGTTGTGATAAAATCTTCCTCATCATCTACCAGTAGAATTTTGATATCATTCATCATGTTACTCTCGAACTCATCATCATTGGTTTGAAGGCAGCAAAACTACGACGCTGTCCCCCCTTTTTTTCGATTATTATGGGAGGAAGGCTCCTCCTCCGACTCATCCATCAAGTCAACGGCGGTGTCAAATTCTCCAGCCTGGGCAAAGGCAATCGCAGCCATGGCGTCTTCAAATCTTTTAAAGAACGATTTCTTTCTTCGTCGTTTTTTTCGGCATTGAATGGCGGAAGCGATTTTCTTCTTCAGGATTGCCGTATCAAAAGGAGAAAGGATCTCATCATTCGCTCCGGCCTGCATTCCAGCCATAGACAACTGAATATTATTCGGCTGGTTCACAAGAATGATCTCAGCATCAGCCATTTTTGTCCGAATGATTGACAAGAGGCTCAGTCCATTGCTCTCCTGCTTCCGAATATCATACAAAACAATATCCACCATACCACCGGGGAGATACGCAAATTCGGCGGCCACTTCCACAACCATACCCCAGCGCTGCAGGAAACTTTTCATTGTTTTGACAAAATCTGTATCGTCGGAAACAAGGAGCACGGTTGCCGAAATGGCCATTTCTCCAGTCCCTTGGTGAGGTCTTCTGGTCGCTTGGGGTTATCAGGCAGAACCCACGGCGAGCACGCCATAGGTCACGCGAACCCCACCCAGGCCAAGAGACTGAAGAAAATCGCTGCTTTTCGGAGCCTGATAACTCAAGCCATCGGCCATCTTAATGGCATCTTCATACAATCCCGCCTCGGCAAAGGCTGCGGCCATAAAACTTTGCTCAAGGGGGCTGATTTTTCTATTGAGAATGCTGGCAGGAATCATCTGTTGTGCTGTTTCCCACTCTCCGGCCTCGGCAAAAGTGATAGCTGACATCCATTTCTGAAACGAACTAAGTGATTTTCTCATGATAACCTCCGCAGTTTCCTTAAGTCCTATTGCACTCCAGTGACCTGTTGTGCCCCTTATTCTCTCCAAAGCAAAGATTATGCCAAACACACATTCCTTGTAAATACAGTATATTGCAAAGCAGGAGCTTTAGCCAGAACAGCCACTGGAACACAGTTGAAACAAAAGGGAACGAAAACGGCCATCCTTGAAACGGCGCCGCAGTATTCAAGGACGAGAATCTCCTCTCAATTCCCCGCATGAAAACAGCCAGAAAAAACTCCCTGTTCCAAGCAGTCACAACATCTATTCGCCAACCGCTTCTTCTAAAAAAAAGAGTTGACTTCTTGTAACGACGCATGATATACGAAACATACAGAAACAATACGAAACAAAATGACGATTCAAAGACCGTTGCCAACTTATTATCCTTTTATTTCTTCATCGGAATATCCCTAACCATGAGTCAATGCCCTGAACTTCTGGAAATTCTCAATGGCGTACCGCACGGCATCGCCTTGCTTGACCAGAACTTGCAGATCGTCGAAGTGAACCGCTTCCTTGAGGCCCTTACCGGCTATTCCGGTGAAGAAGTTCGTGGCATCCCTTATGAATATGCCCTTCGCACTCATTTCCAGAAAAACAGCCACATCCTCCAGCAGACCCTCGAGGCCGGACTGACCAGCAGTACTGAAGGTGATATCCTGGGCCTCAATCGTAAAAAAATTCCAATTCGTTTTACCGCAACCCCAATACTCTCTTCAGGGGCAGGATTGGTCGCAATGGTACTGGTGTTGGAAGACATGACCGACATCAAGGAGACTCTTGTCGGTAAAAAAGAGATTGGCCCGACCAAGGGTGGTTTTCTGGGGCATAGCCCGAAGATGCAGGAAGTCTTTGAACTCCTGCCGATCCTAGCTCACACCGACTCCTCGGTTTTAATTACCGGTGAAACCGGAACCGGCAAGGACATCCTGGCCGAGGCCATTCATCACGCCTCACAACGAAGCAAACACCCCTTTATCAAGGTTAACTGCGGAGCCTTGCCCGAAAGCCTTCTCGAATCAGAACTGTTCGGCCATGTGCGAGGGGCCTTCACAGGTGCCCATGCCGACAAACACGGCATGTTTCAGCTTGCCCAGGGAGGAACGATCTTTCTGACTGAAATCGGAGACTTGCCCTTGCCCTTGCAAGTGAAACTTCTTACCGTTCTTGATGATCGTGAGTTTTTTCCCCTGGGGAGCCAGAAAAAGGTCAAGGTGGATGTGCGGCTGATTACCGGCACCCATCGTGATTTGAGGAAGTTAGTGGGAGAAGGTGGATTTCGAGAGGATCTTTTTTTTCGCCTGAATGTCCTGCGCGTCCATATGCCGCCGCTCAGGGAACGGGACGGCGATATACGGCTGCTCATCGATCATTTCCTGCAATCGTTTGCCGTCAGCCTCAACAAGAATATAAAAAAACTCTCGCCCCAGGCCTTGCAACGATTAACCAGTTACCGCTATCCTGGCAATGTCCGGGAATTACGCAATATCATTGAATATGGGGTGAATATGTGTAAGGGGGAGGTTATTGAACTTGAGCACCTCCCAATCCTCGTTCAGGATCACCCCCTCAGCCACCCACCCGCAAAGCCGCCCAATTCAGGAACTGCTCTTCCAGCAAGCAGACAAGCAGGTACCACCCCAAACCCGCCATCCCCGGCAACTCCTGATCTCAGCACTATCACGGACAATTTCACCAATTGGAGTGATATCGAAAAACAGAACATCCTCGGAGCCCTGATGCGAACCGGCGGCAACCGAAGTGAGGCAGCCAAGCTGCTCGCTTGGGGACGCACCACCCTGTGGCGAAAGATGAAAGAATATAACCTGGCATGAACCTGCTATGAAGATTCTTATTACCTTGCAAAATAACAATGTCGCCCCCCGCTTTGACCTGACAACGGAAGTGATGATTGCCAGAATCACTCGCGGAAAAATTTCAGGCACGCCGCGAACCATCTTGCTGTCAGGGCCATCCAGCGATGAACTGTGCAGTCTGGCCATTAAAGAAGAGGTCTCTCTGGTCATCTGTGGCGGTATCGAGGATGCCCATTTCCAATATCTGGCCTGGAAAAAGATCGATGTTATTGACCGGATAATCGGGCCAGCCGAGGAAGCTCTTACCTTGGCCATATCTAAAAAATTACAACCAGGGGCCATCATCTGGCCCAGACCAGAGCGGAGCAACATGCCATGAACACAAACAAATCTTTTGAATCTGTGTGTCCATTGTTCTGTGGACTGAACAACAAGGAGATGACCGTCCGAGAGCGGTACCGTTGCATGCGCAACAGTATGCTTGTCGCCATGCTGACGATCACCCTGATTCCCATGGTTATCATTTCAGGGATAAATTTTGTCCAATATCGAGAACTGTTGCGACAAGACTCTTACGCCAATGCCAAATGGAGCGCCGAAAGCGCCAGGGCCACCATCACCGCCTATCTTGAAAAGATGGAGGCGGCGATCACGGTCGTTATTGATTCATACTCCTTTGAAGAATTAACCGATCAACAACAACTCGACCAGATTTTCAAGCAGCTCAAGGAGGAGCATCAAGGACTGGTGGATCTGGGTGTTATTGGCGCCAATGGTATTCAAACAAGCTATGCTGGTGCCTACAAATTGGTCGGAAAAAATTACAACAGCAGTATCTGGTTTCATAAGGCCCTGACCAGAAAGATATTTGTCAGTGAAGTCTTTACTGGATTCCGCAATTTTCCTCATTTTGTGGTGACAGCCAGCAAAAAAATATCGGCTTCTTCTCCAGAATACTGGGTGCTACGGGCCAGCATTGACAGTGAGACCTTGGACCACTTTTTGTCTTCAGCCAATACCGGCGCTCTGGAAGATGTTTTTTTGGTCAATGACAGTAACAAACTGCAAAGCTCTTCTCGTTATAATGGTGCGGCGCTCAGGTATTTTCAGTTGAGCGATATGCCAAAGCAAAAAGACATTCTCATTTCAGAGGAAAAAGATCGTGGCGGTTTTTACCGTGCAGTCAGTCGTATCCCGAACACGCCCTGGCTGCTTGTCCTTGACTATCAAGGCTATGCCAAACGGGGAGACTGGATTTCTTTCAAGCAAGGATTGATTATTACCCTGATCAGCTGCTCTTGCATCTTCGGTGGGATCATTGCCCTGCTCTCTGCTTTTATAGCCGGCAAGCTCAGAGAAGCGGACGAGAGGCGAGAGGCGATGCTCAGTGAAACAGAACACAATGACAAACTTGCATCCATTGGCCGTTTGGCGGCAGGAGTCGCCCACGAGATCAACAATCCCCTAGCCATTATTGGGGAAAAGGCGGGACTGATGAAGGATCTTATCGAAATTAATAGTGATTTCTCCCACCGTGAAAAATTCTTGCGGCAATTAAGCTCCCTGCAAGATGCAGTCGGACGGGCCCGAACCATCACCCACCGTTTGCTGGGATTTGCCAGACGCATGGAGACCTCACTGACCTTGGTTCATCTCAACGACATTATCAGGGAGGTTTTCGGTTTCCTTGAAAAGGAGGCCGCTTACCACAATATCCATATTATTTTACAACTACAGAAGGAACTGCCGGTCATTCGGGCTGATCACGGCCAGTTGCAACAGGTAGTGCTCAATGTGATCAACAATGCCATCGATGCCATCAGCAATGCTATGATCGCCACTACAAGTGTCATGCATGGAGGAAATTAACAATGAGGGTGAAATCCTTATCACCTCGCAATGCACAGACCAGAAAATCGTCCAGATCATTATCTCAGACACAGGGCCGGGCATGTCAGCTGAGACCATGAAAAACATCTTTGAACCATTTTTTACCACCAAGGCAAAAGCAGAGAAGAAAGGTACCGGCTTGGGATTATCTATCAGCTATGGTATTATTCAAAAACTTGGGGGCAAGATTGAAGTAAACAGCGAGATTGGAGTCGGCACCACATTCATCATCTCGTTTCCGATATACATTGAAAAGGGTTAAAATGATGAACAGCATTAAAATCATGATTGTAGACGACGAAACAGAATTTGGTTCTACCTTGGCAGAACGCCTCGATTTACGGGGATTTACAGCAAAATCGGTGAGCTGTGCCGAAGAGGCGTTGGCCGTGCTCGCCTCCGACTGGCAGCCCCAGGTTGTTCTGCTTGATTTGATGATGCCGGGTATCGACGGCCTTGCCACCCTCAATCTGATCAAAAAACACGACCCACGCATCCAGGTGATTATCTTGACTGGACACGGCTCTACCGAAAGCGGCATTATCGGCATGCAGTGCGGCCTGTTTGACTATCTCATGAAACCGATAGACATCGGTGAGCTGGTCAGTAAAATCAACGAAGCCAGCAAGGTCTGATTATAAGTTCAGACTTCCTGATCCGGATGGGTAATTTCCTGAAAAACCGGAATCGCCGAT
>DYDK01000113.1 GCA_020717935.1 Desulfocapsa sp. | reverse complement strand
GATTTTGTGATTGAGCCGCAGCCAAAGATAGCCTGAAGATGAGATGCAATCTGTTCAAGTGATTTGTGGACAGGCCCTAAGTACATTTGTTCATGCCAAGGATAAAAAAGAATGAAACTGTTAAATGTTGGTTTTGGCAATACGGTAGCTATTGAGCGGATTGTCGCAGTCATCAATGCCGGTTCTTCGCCATCGCGCAAGCTCAAGGAACTGGCTAAAGAGGCGGGGAAGCTCCTTGATGCCACGGAAGGTCGCAGGACCCGTTCAATGCTGGTGACGGACTCAAACCATCTGATTCTCTCATCGGTGCAGCCTGATACCATTGGTCAACGATTGGTTGCCCTGGAAATTGAGACGCATCTTGCGGAATATCAGCAGCTTCAAAAACAAAGCAGGCAGGAAGAATCATGAGCGAGAGTCGTCGTGCCGGAAAATTGTTTATTCTTTCCGCGCCTTCCGGGGCTGGTAAGACGACGATGCTTAAGAAGGTCATGGCTGATCTGTCTGGTCTGGCTTTCTCTGTTTCCCATACCACCAGATTGCCACGCAGTGGTGAGGTTGATGGGGGCGACTACCACTTTGTCAACCGTGATCAATTTGAGGCCATGCGTGAACAGGGGCTTTTCTGGGAATGGGCCGAGGTGCATGGTAATCTCTATGGCACCAGCAGGCCAGCAGTATTGGCACAATTGGCAGCAGGCCTTGATGTGATCCTTGATATTGATGTCCAGGGGGCGGCGATGCTGCGACAGTGTGGGGATATTCAGGCTGCCTTTCTGTTTATTGCCCCTCCTTCATTGCGTGCGCTGGAGCAGCGCTTACGAGGACGCCACACCGAGACTGAAGAAACACTTTATATGCGATTACACAATGCCAAAAACGAGATGCTGGCCGTTGCTTTCTACGATTATCTGATTGTCAATGATTCTCTGGAGCAGGCCATTGATATTCTGCGGGCCATTATCATTGCCGAACGAAGTCGAGGGCACCGACTGCCGAACGGTCAATCTATTGATATCTTTAATTGTTGATACGCCATGAAAGAAAAAAAAGATGAGAGGGTGAAGCGGGGGCAGGGAGAGAGGCCAGAGCAAGGGCTAAAGGGCCAAAGTCGTACTCTCCGCATGGATGAAGACCTTCTCTGGGGCACGCATCCGGTCTTTGAGGCTTTGCAGCAGGAGCCAGAACGCATCAGCGAGATTATTCTGCACGGTGATCGCAAAGGGGCCAGGCGGGAGGAGATTATTGCCTTGGCCAAGGAGTCGGGGATCAAACTCTCTTTTGTGTCTTCGATTCATTTAACGGGCCCTGATGCGGAACAGGCCCGTCATCAGGGGATCGTGGCCAGAACCACGCAAACCCCGCTTCTTTCCTTTGATGCTTTGCTGGCAAGCTTTGCGGCCCGGGTTCAACAAGGCCAGTCGCCTCGCTTGATTGTTCTTGATTCCATGCAAGATCCGCATAATCTGGGGGCGATTATCCGTTCCGCCCATGCCTCAGGCATGAACGGGGTGCTGATCACCCGAGAACGATCCGCCCCATTGGGTGGGACTGCGGCCAAGTCCTCTGCCGGGGCCATGTCCCATATTGACATCTACCAGGTGGTTAATTTGGCCACCGCTCTGCAAAAACTCAAGAAGGCCGGGGCCTGGATCTTCGGAGCCGTCAAAGATGAAGTCGCGCAATCTATCTATAAAACCGATTTTAACCTCCCCGCCTGCGTGGTGGTTGGCAGTGAAGGTCAGGGCATCCGCCCCCTGGTGCGGCAGCAGTGCGATGTGCTGATTTCCATTCCCATGGAAGGAGTTCTGGATTCCCTCAATAGCTCGGTGGCCGCGGGGGTGATTATGTTTGAGATGCTGAGGCAGAGAAGGATATAGGCGAACGGCAGGATAAAACAAGGCGATGCGGACCTGAACATTCTAATATTATCAGTATGTTAGTGGTATTCTTTTGAAGCATGTAATCTTGCCGTTCACCTTAGTTACCGTTAAGATTTTTTTCGATGAGAATCTCGTTAATCATTGCGACAATTTGTGAATGCAACAGATGAAACTGGTATGAAACGGCCATTTCGTGGGAATAAGAAATATGCAAAAAATATCGCAAAGATCCAGGAAGTCGTTGCCAATAGGGAGAATTATTGTCTGGACATTCGTGTGGTTTGCCCTCCTGTTGATGACTGTCTGGGCTGTTTGTGCCATCTGGCTTCTCTCGTCCCTGTCGCCTGTTGCTCGTATCGGGGTAATTGTCGTTTACAGTTCAGTTGCTCTCTTCCCGCCGCTTCTTCTGCGGCCTCGCTGGCAAGGCTTTGTGGGGTCGTTGCTTCTGTTTCTCGGTGCTGTCGTCTGGTTTTTCTCCTTTACTCCCTCAAACACCCGAGAGTGGCAGCCTGATCTGGCAGTGTTGCCATGGGCGGAGATTGTTGGCGATAAGGTGACGGTGCATAATATCCGCAACTGTGATTACCGCACCGAGACGGATTTTACCTGCCATTATTATGATCGTTCGTTTGATCTTGCCAAGCTTAAGACCTTGGATTTTTTTCTCGTTTACTGGGGTTCTCCCAATATTGCTCATACCATGCTCAGCTTTGGTTTTGAAGGGGAGGGGAATGTGTGCTTTTCGATAGAAACCCGTAAGGAAAAGGGAGAAGAGTATTCGGCAGTGAAAGGATTCTTTCGTCAGTACGAGAAGGCGTACATTGTGGCAGATGAACGAGATGTCGTTCGCTTGCGTACCAATTATCGCAAGGAAGATGTCTATCTTTATCGTCTGAATGTGCGGCCAGAATTGGCTCGACAGGTTTTTCTTGATTATCTTGGCACAGTGAATCACTTAAAAAATACGCCGGAATGGTATAATGCCCTGCTCGGCAACTGTACGACCAGTATCCGGCAGCATACACTCCCATATAACCCAAACGCCCGTCTGGACTGGCGTTTAATCGTAAATGGTTATATTGACCAGATGCTGTATGAACGAGGCCTGTTGAATTCCTCCATCCCCTTTACAAAGTTAAAACGACAGAGTTATATCAACGAAAAAGCCCAGGCTACTACTGATCAGGCGCCCGACTTCTCCCAGCGTATTCGTGAGGGGTTGCCAATATTACTCCCATGAGGAATCTTATGCGTATCCATGAGAAAATTGTCTTGAAAAGAATTGTCAGTTCATCTCGGCACCTTTTGTTTTTCTTGTTGATTCTGGTGTTGTCAGGCTGTGCCGGGCCCGTGGGCGTGAACAGGGTTTCTCCTGAATATTCTTATATCCTCAGTACAGATAACCCCATGAATGACGAGGTCGTCAGCAACAGTGTTGCTCCCGTCCTGCATCGCTATAACCTTCTGGAGAACTTTGCCCAGCATCCGGAAGAGACCATTCTCCAGTTGCATGATCTTACCAAAAGGGATGACCGTCGTGATATTTTATTGGCCCTGTCTGAACTCAGCTATCTCCACGGCGAAAAATTGCTGGGAGCAGCGTTGCAGAATAATATGGAGGATCAGGAGGTTCGGAATCCACACAGGGCCCCGGACTATTTCCTTCAGGCCGCCGTTTATGCCTATTTTTATTTGCTTGGTGATGGCCGTGAACCAGCGCCGTCTGCGTATGATATCCGCTTCCGGGAGGCCTGCGATCTCTATAATCGTTCTCTCTGGCAGGCGTTTTCGGCCAAAAAAGGAGAGAGCGTTGTCGTGGTCAGCGGGAAACGACGACTGCCGGTTGGTGACATAACTCTGGAGGTCAAGACGGATAACCTGGCCTGGAAGCTTGAGGATATTCTCGGTTTTTTCCCTGCTGATGCCTACCAGGTCAGGGGATTTTCCGTTCGTAATCGTACGCCGGGACTGGGTTTGCCCTTGGTCGCCATTACCACTGTAACCAATGAATCTCCTAATGGTGGGGCCTTGCCGATCACGGCTTTCCTGCGTTTGCCAAAGGGGATTAAGGAATTTCATGGCAATACGACTACGGCCTCGTTGGAACTCTATTCCGCCTATGACAGCGCTGAAGTGCAGGTGAATGGCAAGACGGTGCCTCTGGAAACAGACTCAACCGCTCCGCTGGCCTATCGGTTGAATAACAGTGATCAGTGGAATATCGGAGTCCTTCGTTTTCTCACCGGTGACACTGTGAAGAAAAAAATGATTTTCCTCCAGCCTTATGAGCCGTCCCGCATTCCGGTGGTCTTTGTCCACGGCACCGCGAGCAGTCCGGTCTGGTGGGCGGAAATGATCAATACCCTGCGGGCTGACCCCGATATTCGCCAGCGCTTCCAGTTCTGGTTTTATCAGTATAACAGCAGCAATATGGTCGTGCTTTCGGCAGCAGATTTGCGGGATACCCTGACGGAAATGGTCGATAAGCTTGATCCGCAAGGGCAGAATCCAGCCCTGCGCGAAATGGTGGTGATTGGTCACAGCCAGGGGGGCTCCTTACCAAGATGACAGCGATCACATCAGAAGATCAATTGTGGAAGTCTATCAGTGACAAAAGCATTGAAGAAATGGATCTGGATCCCGAAACGGAGAAACTGGCTCGTAGGGGACTTTTCGTCGAGCCACTCCCCTTTGTCAAACGGGTTGTCTTTATTTCAACGCCCCATCGAGGGAGTTTTTTGACGAAGGACTGGGTGCGGACCATTGTCAGCAAAACCATAACCTTTCCTTTAACCTTGCCCAGCAAAAGTATTGCCTTCTTGCAGAATGAACTGTCGCAACTCAAACTTCCGGCGGTAATGCAGGGGAGGATTCCTACCAGCCTTGATGGGATGTTGGCAGATAACCCGATACTCAAAACCCTGGCCATCATTCCCCTGCGACCGGGAGTCACCGGGCATTCTATCATCGCTGTGAAACCCGATATGGACATTGCCACCGGTAACGATGGGGTTGTTGAGTATAAAAGCGCCCATATTGATGGGGTCGAATCTGAATTTGTAGTTCGTTCCGGTCATTCCTGCCAGGAACATCCCTTCACGATTGGTGAAGTGCGGAGAATTCTCCTCGGACATATTGGTCTTGACTACGGTGTACAGGCCCAAGTCGGCGTGAACTCGGTAAGTGGCACATCTTTGGGGAGTTCGTCTGTCGCAGGTAAACAGATAAATAAATAGCCTGAATTTCAATGTTTTTTTCTTTTTGTCAGATGTTTGAAGAAATCATTCTGAATGAAGTTTTACGATGAAAACGGTTGATTGTTTTTTTGTGAAGACGATGGATGCGTTTATGTAAGCGTACTCCTTTTTTAATGAACCCCCTTAATGTTATCGTAGGAGAACGAATGAAAAAGTTGAAAGCATTTCTGATGATGTCCGTGATTGTCTGTAATGTATGGGCCTGTAGTGAAACTACCGTTAAAAAAGACTTACAAGTTGACAGAAGTAATGTCGTATCTGTGACTGCCACTGTTGAGGCCATTAATCAGAAGACTCGAATGGTGACCATTAAAGGGACTGAAGGGCGTTTAGTGACATTCAAGGCCGGGAAAGAGGTTGTCAATCTCCCTCAGGTGCAGGTGGGTGACAAGGTCGTGCTCGACTATATTGAGTCTCTGGCGGTACGGATGGCGAAGCCTGGCGAAGTCAGGGATGAAACTGTTGATCTGGTCGGTGCCGCCGCACCCGGCAGCAAACCTGCGGCTATTGGTGCCACAGAGACAACGGTTACCGCTACCATTGAGGCATTGGATAAGAAGGCGGAAACGGTTACTTTAAAAGGACCCGATGGCGGGGTACGAATCGTCAAGGTGCAGGATCCCGCCAATTTGGATAAGGTGGAGGTTGGTGACACCATTTTGATCACCTATACCGAGGCAGTTGCCCTTTCCGTGCAGACCGTGAAACCGTAATGTAAAATGAAGCTCCGAAAAGTTCGGGTAACAGGTAAGGGCCTCGGCAAGAATAAATCGTTCCGTATTGCGCAGGATTTTCAGTCATATTC
>DYDK01000112.1 GCA_020717935.1 Desulfocapsa sp. | reverse complement strand
GACTCTCAAAGGGACAAAATTAACCAATGTGGTGAATGCATTTTTAGCCGCATCTACTGAGAATTTATTGAAAATAGCCGCCTGATTTTCTTGTTTTTTATGACAGACTTTCAGGAGTAAGGTACTAAATTCTGCAATCGATTGAGCACCGAGGCTGTCAAAACAGGCGCAGAGGCGAGGCGGCAAGCCATTTTCAGCACAGGCGTAGCAGAGCTACGGTGAGCATGAAAATGGTGAAGCCAACGAAGCCTATGTGCTTGTTTTGACAGCCGAATGCCAATAGATTGCAGAATTTAGGTAATAGATGATAAAAGTGTTTTTTACCGCTGCAACTTCAACAATAAGGCCTCGCATACCAGAGCGCGGGTGCAGTTGCGAGCAAGTTCCCGTTCGGCCTGGTCAACAGCCTGAAGCTTATCAAAAATCTGACGAGAATTCCAGCCCTTCCGGTTGATTTCTTTGCCCCCCCTTTCGGTGCCATCAGCGGTGCCATCAGCCTCCACGCTTCCACCATCTTCTCTTTGTCCGAAGATCGCTGTCCCTAGGAGATCACGCAACCAGATGCGCAACAGTCCCAAAAAGGATGGCAGATTTTCCTGCAAGAGGGCCATCGCTTCAGCGGCCTGCAACACGAATCCCACAGCCCGATTATCATCTTTTTCCGGATCGGCAAGCAAATCCACCACTTGCCGCCAGAGGGGAATCATCTCGCCGTGACCAAGGAGCAGGGCATGGCCTGGACACCCTTCAGAAAGGCGGGCCAGGAGCTGGGCTGTTTCCGTATCCATCTCCGGTCGTTGCTGTTGCAGGATTTGCACCGTCTCCCCCTGACTGAGATGAAAAAAGGAGAGTGTCTGGCAGCGGGAACTAATGGTGGGCAAAATCTGCCGAACTGCTGCCGCCGTTAAGATCAGCAAATTTCTGGCCGGTGGCTCCTCTAAAGTTTTCAGGAGACAATTAGCCGCTTCCTCCCGCATGGTATGGATATCTTCCAGCAAGACCACCCGCATTGACGATTCATAAGGAGGATACGAAAGAGCCCGAATCATCTCTCGAATGCGGTCAATTTTTATCGTCCCTTTTTCCGGACGAATTACCATAAAATCAGGATGATTCCCCGAGATGTATTTTCGACAAGAGGAGCAGTGCCCACAACTGTCGAACAAGTCCAGACCAGGCAGGGCCTCCTGAGCCAGTCGCTGTCGGCAATTGACCGCCATTGCCAAACGGCGGGCAAAGAGCTGTTTGCCCACCCCATCCGGCCCTCGAAAGAGATAGGCATGAGCCAATTGGCCCGAAGCCAAGGCCCCCCCCAAGAAGGTTCTCGCCCTTTTTTGACCGAGCAGTCGGGGCAAGACGGCCTCCGTTGGAGGCAACGAGTGTTCCGCTTTCTGGTATCCAACCATCATGTTTTTTGCCCCTGTTCTTTCAAGAGCATTAAGAAATAACTATTACATCTGAGCCTCTTATGCCATTCACAAGAGGAGAATGCTCTTGTTGTAATATTAACTATACCAACAACCTCCCCTGGTGATCATGGTTTCAAAAAAGCCTCGGCTGTGGTGATGGCGAAGGCGGTGGGGTGCCCCGTCGCTCAGACAGACTCACCAGCGGATCCGGTTCCCGTTCCTCAAAAGGGCCAAGATAGAGATACCTCTCCAGGGTTCGCTGATATTCAGTCCAGCGCAGTCCTGGCTCTTTCATTTTTTGGCGTAATTGCTCCATCAGGTTCATCTTGGCATCAATGTCATCAATGCAACTGAGAACAAAGGCCTCGATGGTCATAGGCACGGTGGGAGAACCAAACTCCTGGCGGCCATGATGACTGAGAATCAAGTGCTGCAACTGAAGGAGCAATTCCGGCGGAAAGCCCTTAATCTTGGCCGCCACCCCAGCCACCAGCTCACTGCCCATAACCAGATGCCCCTTCAGTCGGCCCTGGGGGGTATAATCAATAAGCGCCAGATCCATCGCCAGCTCATCCACCTTGCCAATGTCATGGAGCAGGGCTCCGGCCACCAGCAGGGAGCGATCCACCCCCGGATAATGCCCAGCAAGCAGAGTCGCAAGTGTCGCCACCGACAGAGAATGCTCTAACAGACCTCCCACATAGGCATGATGAATCCCCTTGGCCGCCGGAGAATCTTGAAATCGTTGCCAGAGGGATTCGGGCAGTTCGGTCGTCTCTGGTGCGATGGTTGTGTCGGCCCCCCCTTGACCACCCTCGATTCCCTGCGGCCTGGAAGCATCTTTCTTGAAGATTCGTGACAATAATTTCTTGAGGAACGGATTGCTCACCGAAGCAATCAAAGCCTGAATCCTGGCCGCCATCTCGACTCGATCATGGACACAGGTCACAATAAAATCAGCCAGATCAATCTCGCTGCGCTCCACGGCCCGGATATCATCAACCTTGATCTGGAGTTTGCCCTGATACGACGAGACCACACCTTTGAGATGCACGAAGGCCCCCATCTGGCACAGATCGTGAAATTTCTCGACCTGATCCCAGAGTGGCCCGCCGATTTCCCCGCTTCGGTCGGCAATCTCAAGGGTCAGATAAGGCTTACCGGCCCGGGTCTCGGCCAGTCGTGCCGTCTTGACCAGAAAGATATCATCCAGCAGGTCTTTTTCTTTGAATTGAGCGATAAACTGTTTTTTTGACATGGGAATGGGTCTTAAAATAACGCCTGAAAAGCTTTAATTTGTGCTGAAATGGCATATAAAAACTGTGAAAATCCCTAAACATTAAACCGAAACAGCAGGCAATCGCCGTCGGCAACCACATATTCCTTGCCTTCCGAACGCATCAAGCCTCGCTCTTTGGCCACGGCCTCGCTGCCACAGGCGATAAAATCGTCGTAGGCAATGGTTTCAGCCCGAATAAAGCCCCGTTCAAAATCAGAATGAATCTTGCCAGCGGCTCCGGGGGCCCTGGCGCCTTTGCTGATGGTCCAGGCCCGGGTCTCTTTTTCGCCAACGGTGAAAAAGGTAATCAGCCCCAACAGCTCATAACCGGCCGTAATCAGCCGGTTCAGCCCGGGCTCGCTCATCCCCATATCGGCCAGAAACTCCTGCTGTTCTTCCGGCGACAACTGGCTGAGCTCCTGCTCGATATTCCCGGAAATGACCACCACCGAGGCCCCTTCCTGGCGGGCAATCTCTTCCAGAGCCCGCACCTGATCATTCCCCTGCACCGCATCTTCTTCAGCAACATTCGCCACATAAAGGACGGGCTTGCTGGTCAACAGGCAAAGATCACGAAGCAGTTCCCGCTCCAGATCACCGTCAACGGCCACGGTACGGGCCGCTTGTCCGACATCAAGGGCAGCATGGAGTTTTTCTAAGAAAAGGGCCTGGGCCTTGAAAACTTTATCCCCGGATTTGGCCTGACTCTGGGTCTTTTTCAACCGTTTATCGACAGTATCAAGGTCAGCAAGGATCAGCTCCATGTTGATGATTTCACGATCCCGTTGCGGGTCGATGGAACCATCCACATGAACAACATTTTCATCTTCAAAACAGCGAACCACATGGACAATGGCATCCACCTGACGGATATGACCCAGGAACTGGTTGCCCAGTCCCTCACCCTGACTGGCCCCTTTCACTAATCCGGCAATATCAACAAACTCCATCTGGGTGCCAATTTTACTTTTGGTTTTAGCCAGTGTCGCCAAGGCATCCAGTCGAGCATCCGGCATGGCCACGATCCCGACATTGGGCTCAATGGTACAAAAAGGATAATTAGCGGCCTCGATGCCAGCCGCAGTCAATGCATTAAAAATTGTTGATTTACCAACATTTGGCAGGCCAACAATACCACAACGAAACCCCATACCCACTCCTTTCGATCAATAAGTTCTCTTTTAACATCTCTTACAATCAAGAGAATCAAACATTATACCCTGACACCCGAGAAAATGCCCTTCTTTTCAGCCCAAAGGCCATAGTCACCGCCATCATTAGCTACAGGCGACAGGGAAAAACCGCTATCGAGGCGACTCGTAAAAGACATATGAGGTAGAATAATCACTGAACTCAAAATAAACCTTCTTCTCATTGACATCAGCCACACCATCGAGATTTTCGTCTAACACACCATAGCCAAAACGATAGGGACGGTCTTTGCCGCTCTCGGTCGCCGGTGCGGTAGTGAGTTTGTCAATCTGAAGAAATCGTTTCACTAATTTCTCACCGGCATAGACCTCCAGTATGCCATTGGTGCCGGTCCAGTTCTGGACGGCACGGCCGAACTTGTTCTGCGTTTCCTGGGTGCAGGCGGTGAGAGACACTATGCCGAAAAAAATACAAAAGGGTGCGAATGGGATTTTCATACAAGGCCATCTCCTTCATAAATGAAAAAAAGTTTATTCCTGAACAACATTGATTCGCTGTACGGCAGCCAGCACCTCCGGCGCAATGGATTTAAGATGCAAATCGGTCTGCGGAAAAGGGAGCTCAATCCCTGCCTCTTTGAACTTGCGAAACAGAGCAAAATAATAGTCGCTGATCATTCCGGTATTGGCGTGAATCTGATTCATCCAGCACCAGGGCCTGATGGAAAAATCAAGGCTGTTACTCCCAAAGCCCTCAAAAAAGATCCGCAGGGGATGGGCATCGTCCTCCTTTGTTACCCGTACCTCACGGGCCGCCTCGATGGCCAGCCGAACAACCTCTTCCGGATCAGAGCCATACGAGACGCCAAAAGGAATCTTCAGCCGCCGCCAATTATCCCCAAAACTCCAGGTGTTGACCCGGCTGGACACAAATTCAGAATTAGGGACAATGACATCTTCACCATCAAAGGTCCTGACAATGGTGGCCCGAATCGAGATTTTCCGCACCTCGCCATCAATACCAGTGGCTAACTGCACGAAATCGCCCACCTGAATTGTCTGTTCCGTCAGCAGGATAATGCCGCTGAAAAAATTATTAAACACTGTCTGCAGACCAAAACCAATACCCACCCCCAGCGCCCCGAAAATTATCCCCAACTGACTGACCTGAAAACCCGCCAAAGACAAAATCAGCAAAATGCCAAGAACCAGCGAGGCGTAATAGACCAGAGTCGTCAGCGAATTCACCGCCCCGGTCGCCATAGCGGTTTTCTCCGTCAGAAGTCGAGTCATTTTCCGGCGAATGATCTTGAGAATCCGCATCCCGATAAAAATCATCAGCAGCACCTTCCCGATCAGGATCAGGGAGATGGCCGTTTCCCCCACGGTAAACAACGGGTAAAAGAGCACCGTATGCACCCGTTCCCACTTATCATTCAGATAGCCAACCCCCCAGGAAAGCAAGCGTTCACCCCTGTTCATTTTGTTGCCCATGAGCTTGATTATCAGGCCGATCTCTTCCTGCAAGCGGGAAAGGGTTTGCACATTGTCCGTTATATCCAGCATAAAGACTTCAACATTTTCCGCTGTCTTGTCAGCCTGCTTGGCAAGAACGGCTTGCGAATCGGGGGAACCCATCGTGTTGGCAAGGGTCACCAGGCGCTGGCTCAGATCGGATCGTTGACGGGAGACTAAAGCCAGCTCCCGAACCAGGGCATCGTTTTCCGTCTTCAAAACCTCATTATTTTTACGCCAGCTTTCAATAAACACAACCGATTGACTCCCGCTCACCATCTCAACCAAGGCCGTGATCCACTCTTGCCTGAACGACGCAGCCTTCGATGCGAACCCGAGGCTCATCTTCTCTTGAGTAATGGCCCGTTGCCGAATTTTGATGGCCATCAGTGCCAGCTCCAATCGCTCCTTTTCGTTTTCAAGAGTGTCGGTAACGGCTTCGCCCTTGACCGCTACGGTCAGGGCGGTAACGGCTTTATCTAATTTGGCCCCGACGACCACATTTTGTTTATTGAGTTCCAGGGCTTCACTATTCAAGCGAGACAGAGTGGTGGCGTTGTTCTCATTCCAGACCTCGTCAATCATGGATAAGCAATAGCCTTGGAACCCTCTGTTTCATTGAA
>DYDK01000111.1 GCA_020717935.1 Desulfocapsa sp. | reverse complement strand
CCTGCGTCCCATAACTCCGGTGTCCAGCGGAAATATGGGTAAAGGACAGCTGTTAACCGGATACCTGAGCACATCTCTCCAGCTCGCCATGGATATGGAACTCAAGGCAGGTAAGGCCAGCTTCAATCCTTTTACCCTCCGTTTACAACTCCTCGACATTGTTGGCACAGCAGATACAAAAAAGCAGCCTGTTCCCGGCCCACCGCTTTTACACATCAACTCTCTGTCGATTGAGCTTAATCTGATGTCCCTGCTGCGGCAAGGCATCACCTGTAATCTCTTGGAAATAGAGGGACTCACGGCATCCCTCATTCGTTATCCAGACAATTCGTATAACATCTCACCCATAGATAGGGGCCGCGCCACCGAAGAAAAAAATGAGAATGTTACCATTCAGCCCCCCCATTTTTCTCTGAACTCTCTCAGCATAAAAAACAGCGCCATTACCTTTGATGATCGCTTGACCGGGAAAGAACACCGTGCCGAACAGATCACCCTGAATATACCCAACCTTTCTCATACTTCCTCCACCGACAAGACCTCTCTCCGCCCCCGTTTTTCTGCCATCATCAATGGCAGTCCGGTTGAACTTAGCGGTGAGGCCACACTGGCAAAGGAAAGCGGCCCCAACGAGAAAAAAAGCTCTCTTTCAACCAATATCTCGACCAATATCTCGACCAATATCTCGACCAATATCTCGACCAATATCTCCTGTACTCTCGAAAATCTCGATCTACCCCTCTATTTTGCCTATCTGCCAACACACATCCCCCTGAAACTCAGCAGTGGCAAGGGGAATGGGAAGGTGCATATCTCCTTTGTCCCCACTGATAAAAAAAACAGCCGCTTGACCATTGCCTTTGAACTCAGCAGCACCGACATCAAACTGACTAACAACGAGCAGTCCCTGTCTCTGAATGCTCCAGAACTCCAGATCAATGGCTCGTGGCAACCCGTGGACGGAGGTCTGAACATCCACAATCTCCACCTCCAGAACCCGCAGTTATCCGCAGTCGTGGCCAGTTTTTCACAGGATATGACCCAACTCTTTGCCAGCCCCCGCACCACCCCGCCACCAACCGAGCAAACAGCCCAGCGGCCCCTTGTTATTGATGAACTCCTCTTAGAAAATGGCACTTTACAACTGGCTGATCAACATCACACAATGACTTCACCGCCCTGGACGGGCATCCATCTCGTCGTCAAAAATTTCAGCACCGCACCTGATCCGACAAAAAACAGTGATACCAGCAAGAACTCATTTATCCTCAGCGGCGGACAGGAAGCGACACAGGCGGCTCTGACCTGGCAGGGGATAGTGAACAGTCGGGGCATCCCCGATGGAGAATTACAACTCAAAAACTTTCAGGCCGCCACTCTCCTCTCTTTCATCGACCCCAGCCTGAAATCGAATGCATCAGGAACGGCGACCCTGCGCGGCCGCTTTATTTTTGACCCAACAGCCCGCAACGGCAAAATGATAACTCTGATGAATGCCACCACCGAGATTCACCATTTCAGTCTTCTTGACCACCAGCAACAGCTCTGGATTGCGGCAAAAATGGTCCAGATCAAAGATACACAGTTCCAGGAAGACGACCGTGATCTGGGCCGACTCAGCTTCTTTGACGGAACCCTTTCGTTGCACCAGGGACAACTTCCACTATTCCTGAAGAATTTTGATGACCCCAAAAAAACAATAATGCTCCAAGACCTCAATTTTTCCGGAAAGGCTGATCTATACCCAGAGAAGGACAAAGGCCCCTCTCTGCACCTGACCGATCTGCACCTCCAGGCCAGCAATCTGACCGCCAAGGCTGATACTCGTAACAATGTTGACTTCACCGCTATCATTAACCAAACCGGCACCCTTCAGGCCCAGGGCCTGACCACCCTTTTCCCCGTGCGATCCCAGCTGGCGCTGCTCTTTGCAGACCTCCAGGCCGAACAGATTGCCCCCTGGCTCCCGGATACCCCCCTGTTCCAGCAGAGCACAGCAATCGTGGCTGGCAAAGGCATGTATCACTATCCCGAAATGTCGTACAGTGGAAATTTGCAACTGGAATCGACCCTGATCCGTAATACTGCAACTGAGGCTGCATCCAAAGACAATAACAACCCCGATCTGGCAATCCACAAGGCAGAACTCCTTGATACCACCATACATGCCAATCCTCTCCGCATCGGCATGAAGGAACTCATCCTCGATGGCCCCCAGTTGAACTGGCATCAAGAAAACAACGCCCTTCTGCCCCTTGTCCAGCTTGGCTCATTTTTCCAGAATCTGCTGACAGCATCGTCCATCAACCACACAGGCCCAACAGGCACGGCAGGCACGGCAGACACGGCAGACACGGCAGACACGGCAGGCAGTGAGAAAAATAAGGTGAGCGGTGTTGCCGCTATCCAGAAAATCACCATTGACCATGGAAGTATCAATCATACCGATCTGCGACTCACTCCACCCTGGTCATCAACCATCAGCCAGCTCAAAGGCTCAATCACCAACCTGCCAGGGACAACCGAGCAAACGACCGGTTATAATGTTTCCGGTCTGCTCAATGAAAGCCCTTTCACCCTCTCCGGTTCTGCTGATCTTCTGACACATTCTGGTGATTTTACCACCCAGCTTGACCTGAAAGGATTTCCGCTTCAGTCTCTGGAAGCCCAGATAATCCCGCTCCTTGATATTGATCCCAAGACCGGCAGCCTTGATCTTTCCCTCCGGCACCAATACCACAAGGGCGAAGAACAAGGAGAGGCAACGATTCTCTGCACTGGGCTCCGCCCACACTCAGCACGGGCAGACAGTGCCTTGCCCTTGGCCCTGCTTTCCGACACGCACCAACAGATGCGGTTGCAAGTTCCGCTGGTCGCCAGTGACACCCGCCCCCTTTTCATCAAGGCCCTTACCGCCCTCCAGACCCTGCTGGTTAAGGCCACTGTTTCCCCCTGGTTATTGGCTGGCGACGATTTTTCTGCACTTCAAGAACAGCGATTTGTCCTGTTTTCAGCGGGCCAGAGCGAACTTGATACGATAAGTCAGGATTCCTTACGCTCTTTTGTCGAACTCCTTGCCGTTCACCCCCAATTAGGGCTGACCCTCACCGGTCTGGCTGACCCCATCCAGGATCGGGCCGCCATCCTTCAACTGATCGAAGAAAAAGAGAAAACCAGGGTCGCCCGCATCAACGAACAGCAATTGCAACAATGGGAAGCCAGACAACAAGAAGCCAAGCAACAAGAAGCCAGACAACAGAAAAAACAACTGGCCGCGGCCAAGACACCCAAGCCAGTGACACAACCAGGAAAAATCATTGAACAGGACATCTTTCCCATAGAAGCTCGGCCAGTCCCCATCCCGCCTGAACCGGCCTCGGCGCCAGATGCCGTCCTCCATGACCTTGCCAGGGAACGGGCCATGCAGGTCTATGACTATTTCACCACCAAAATGGGCATTGACTCAAAGCGGATCTCCCTCGAAGAAGCAACCCAACTGGGTACCACCGAGACACCTGGAACCCAGGTCATCATTGGACTGGACTATGTCGCCTGCACAGAACCTCCAACTCCGTAAACGGGAAACAACAAAACGAAATCGTCTATTTGCATGACAAAACAAGACTCATTCATATAAAAATCAGACCATAACAACCATGCCCATCCTGCCCTTTCATCTCTCATACACAGCCCTGCTTGAGGTACTGGGATTATTGTCGATAGCCTCGTTTCTCCTCAGCCTGCTCCTCATTCCTTTTCTGGTCTCCCGGGCCTCTGCGGACTATTTTCTCACCCATACCCGCACTGTTGAGCAGAGACACCACCGTCATCCGGCATTGGCCATTGTGATCAAGATAGTCAGAAACAGCTTGGGAGGTTTCCTCTGCCTGGCCGGAATAATGATGCTTTTTCTTCCCGGTCAGGGCCTGCTCACCATCCTGATTGGCGCTTCACTCCTTGATGTTCCTGGCCGCCAGAAGGTATTAGACGCCCTCATCCGCCGCCCCACCATTCAACACGCCCTCAACTGGATGCGACACACAACCGGCCGCCCCCCCTTTCATTTCCCTTCCCCCTGATACAATCGTCAGAATCCTATGCCGCCCTCCCTCGTCTCGTTTCAACAGGCTCTTGTTACCTGGTTTCAGGCCAATCAACGCCCCCTGCCCTGGCGAAATGGCTACGATCCCTACCAGATATGGATCTCGGAAATCATGCTCCAACAAACCCAGGTGGAACGGGTACTCCTTTTCTTTGACCGCTGGTTGCGGCAATTCCCAGGTATTCACACCCTGGCATCATCCTCAGAAGACTCTGTGCTCAAGTGCTGGGAAGGACTTGGCTATTACAGTCGAGCCAGAAATATCCTGCGATGTGCCCGCATCATTGTTGACAAGCACGGTGGTATCATCCCCAGCGCCCCCTCAATCCTGCTGACCTTGCCCGGTATCGGCCCCTATACTGCCGGAGCCATCGCCTCCATTGCCTATAATCTTCCGACCCCTTTAGTGGATGCCAACATTGCCCGCCTTTTTTCCCGTCTCTTCAATATTGATATCCCTCTCAAGCAGGCAGGCGCTCTCCTCTGGCAAAAAGCCAAAGAAGTGGTGCCGCTAACTAACGCCCGCAGCTTTAATCAAGGTTTAATGGAATTGGGAGCCCTGGTCTGCACCCCGAAAAATCCTGATTGCCACCGATGTCCCTTGCTCCGTTTCTGCATTGCTCACCAGAACGGCCTGATCGACCAGCGCCCCATCCATCAAAAAGGGAAGAAACAGCGCCTCATCGAAATGGCAACCGGCATTCTCAGCTACTCCCAGGGACGACATGCCCCCAATCTCCTCTTTATCCAGCAACGATTAATCGATGATGTCTGGGGCTGCCTGTGGGAATTCCCAGGTGGCAAACTCAAAACTGGGGAGTCCCCGGAACAGGCCCTTGTCCGTGAATTTCTCGAAGAGACCGGATTTTCAGTACACATTACAGGAAAAATCACCCGCACCATCCACCATTACACATGCTACAAGGTCATTCTTCACTGCTTCCACTGCTCTTTTGAGCACAGCCCTGACATCCCAGATCGACGAGAACTCGAATCAGCTCTTCCTTCACCCCCCATTCTTACCGCCGCCCAACAGTATCGTTGGGTATCATTTCGCGAACTTTCCCAATTTGCCTTTCCAGCAGGGCATAGAAAACTCATTGAATACATGCAACAATTTCCGCAGACATTGACAATCCCAGTGCAAAAAATAAGGGGATAATCACTTCATAATTCACAAATGACTCCTCACTTCCCTTGACTTTTTGTTAGGGGAGACTATTAAATGTTGGACGACCTAATCAGACTCATTATTCATACGAAATATCTGGAGAAGAAAATGGCCACTATCAATTTGCGACAGATGAAAAAAGACCAATCAGGAGTCATTTCTGCAATTAAAGCTGGTGGCGAGCTTGGCCTGAGAATGCGTGAAATGGGCCTCGTTCCGGGGACCAAAATCACTATCCAGGGGCGTGCTCCCCTCAATGACCCAGTAGCGCTGCGAGTCATGGGAGGGGTTCTGACCCTTCGTAACAACGAGGCGGATCACATCTCCGTTGTTGTTGATGAAAAGAGTTGAAAGCCCTTGAAAAAGGATTGACAGAGCTTAATGTTTGGTGTACCTAAATAATCCTCTTCAATTCAAGAAAAGCAATATGAAAGGAACCGTTATATCTTAACGGCCCCCTTGTATGATCAAACGACCAAGAAATACAACGAAATGTGCTCAAGAGGTTACATACAATTTAGGTTTCACTGGGGAGGCCCCGTCGGCCCCTAAGGAGAGTTCATGTCATTCAAAAGGTTCCATCATAAATGTACCTGCATAGCAGACCGAATGGCAGATAAAATTAAGGACTGCGTACAACCGTCCCCTTGTCCTCGGCAAACAATTCCCCTTTCCGAATCTTCTCACAGCTATCAAATGTCAATTACTTTGGCCGGTTCGCGACAATTATCTTGTCCGGTTTTT
>DYDK01000110.1 GCA_020717935.1 Desulfocapsa sp. | reverse complement strand
CATGTCGTTTTATATCCCGAAGATTTTGATAGTAGAAGGAAAAATGCTCCAGTTCAAGCCTTAACTTATACCATAAAATACAATAAGTTCAAAGATATAACTAAAAAACAAGATTCTTTGATTTAGCTAAAATGACATGGACTCGGTAAATCTTCAAACGGAAATGTTTCTATAACCATATGGAACATCAAAGATTATTTGTTTCCGTTCAAACACTAGTTACATAAAATCTTTGTTTTCATCTTAACCTCTTTGGAAATAATTTTATTTGACTCTGTGTCAGCTACCATCACGGACACTCTTATTGAATATATTTTTTTCCCCATCTCAAGTAAACTCAAGAGAAAATAGTGACTTATAAGACCTATGAAGACTATGCACTCTTTGTGCCATTGAAGTAATTTTCTGCTAACCTGCTGATTTTCTGCGACCATTGTTGTGGTAAGTCCTTTGATGGGTTAAAATATCAGGTGCAAAAAAGTCAATGGGGGACTAAAAGTTTTGAAAATATTATCAGAAATTGAAGAGGCATTGTTGGTGGTATTTATTTATGTCTTGTAATTTGAGTATGTTGTGTTTTATGTAATTTTTCTTTGCTGTGGGTTGTGGTCGAGCAAGTTTCTTTGCGAAGGAATGGTATGACCTGTTTGCAATTGAACCGTTGAAATAAATTATGAAAATTCGTAGCTTTATTTTCTTGGTCGTCATTGTCCTTGGTTTGTTTCCCTTGCTGGTCATGGTGGCGTTGAATTTGCCCAAGACCATTGAACGATTGGAATATGCCGCCGAGCTTGAGACGCAGGCTCGTTCGCAGGTGGATTTTGTCAAGATAAACGCTCGCATTCGTTGCTTGAAAAAAAGTTTACTCCATTCATCAACCCTGCCATTGACTCTTGATGTCGTGAATCATACGGGAGAGAGCAAGGTTTTGACCGAACTTTTTGTGAGTTGGTTTGCCCTTGATGATCCTGTCAGTGGTTTTGCCCTCTTTGATGTTTCGGGTCGAGAGACCCTTGGCTTTTTCCGATCTCAAGGGAATGTGATTAAGCGGGAGGCTGGAGGGAAGCTGCTAAGCGACCTCTTTCTTCAGACCTCTTTAAATTTACAGGGCAATGAAATTTTTGTTGGCTTGGTGGATGAGAATAGCGACCCTCTGGGTTTGACTGATAAGGATCAATACACCTTGATCATGCTTGCTCCCGTTAGAGAACCAGGGAAACAAGCGGTTGGTGTAGCCATGATGCGTGTTGATATGTCAAATTTCTTGGAGAATTTCAAGGATTCCTTGTGGGTGACTGAAAAAGGGGCGTATTTGAAAAATTGTCAGCTGGATGGGCAAGGGCGGAAGATGTATGAGAGTGTGTCCAAGGTCGAGAACTGTAATGCCTTCGATGAGTTCCCTAGACTCAAGAGTGACGGTCGCAAAGGGGACCCTTTGATTCTTGCCGATAAAAGCCAGAGAAAAATTACCTGGATGCCGCTTATCTTCCATGCTGAAAAACAGGCGGTCATGTGGATTGGAACCGTGGTGGACGAGAGTGCTGTTCAGTCGTGGAAGCTTGGGCTGACGCTCAATGTAGTGATGGTGGTCTGTGTCATGCTGCTGCTGGTTTTTTTGACAGCGAACTGGATTGCCGTCCAGATTGACACGGTTCGTAAAGACTTGCTGGTCGGTCTGGATGATATTATCAATAATGAAAAGCGGGTGATTTTTGATTGGCGGGGTCCGGTGGAGCTGCAACGATTAGGTACGGATCTGACCTCTTTTGCTCATCGTTATACCGATGCCTGTGAGGCCCGCCAGGTAGCTGAAGCAGCGCTGAGAGAGAGTGAAGATAAATTCCGAAATCTTACCGCATCGGCTCTCGATGGCATTATTCTCATGGACAACGAAGGTAATGTGACCTATTGGAATGAGGCGGCCGCCATGATTTTTGGATTTTCCAGCGCTGAGGCCATGGGGCGTCCCATTCACCAACTGATTGATTCGCGTCGGGAGGGGGAAAGTCAGATTGTTCAAGGACCGGAGGGGGAGAGAGAAAATCTGATTGGTGATTACGCCCATACGGTGGAGTTGATGGCCAAAACCAATACCGGACGGGAGGTGCTGGTGGAGCTGTCCCTTTCTTCCACTCGGATTCGGAACCAATGGCATGCCATCTGGATCGTGCGTGATGTGACCGAACGACGGAAAAATGAGGAAGAGGCCAGAAAGCAACAGCAGCAGTTGCAACATGCGGATAAAATGATTTCTCTTGGCTTGCTGGTCTCAGGGGTTGCCCATGAGATCAATAATCCCAATTCCATTGCTCTGCTCAATCTGCCGGTGCTGGCCCGGGCCTGGGAGAGTGTCAAACCGATTCTTGATGAGTTTTATCAGGAAAATGGGGATTTTTCAGTGGCGGGCGTGGAATACACCCTCATGCGCCAGCAATTGCCGCGGGTCTGTGCTGAGCTGGAAGAAAGTGCGGCTCGCATCCGGCAGATTGTTATTGATTTGAAGGATTATGCTCGGGCCGAGACCACGGGCCAGATGGTGGCCGTGGATATGAATGGAGTGGTGCAATCTGCGGTACGGTTGACCACGACCAGTATTCAACGGGCCACCAAGCATTTCACTGCTATCTATGGTGAGGGACTGCCGATGGTGCTGGGAAATCGGCAGCGATTGGTGCAGGTGTGCATTAATCTTATTCAAAACAGTTGTGAGGCCTTGGGGGAGACTGGCAGGGCAATAATGGTGACCACCCGATATGACAGGGAAAAGGAGGGCGTCGAAATTATTATCCAGGATGAAGGGAATGGGATTGCCCAAGATGTGCTCAATAAAGTGACGGATCCTTTCTTTACCACCAAACGGAGTATGGGGGGCACGGGCCTCGGGCTGTCGGTTTCTGCGGGTATAGTGAAAGAGCATAATGGCATGATCCATTTTGATTCAGTTGTAAATCAAGGAACAGTGGTTGTGATCAGTTTACCGGTCATAGCTGAATTTACGGAACTCGTGTGATTAAAAAAGAAGGAACGCACAGAAATAATAATGAGAAATCTCTATCCTTTATTACCAGTCTTATTGGTTGATGATGAAGACATCTGGCTGAACAGTTTTGGTCTTACCCTCCATTCAGCGGGAATTACCAATGTCATTACCTGTAATGATTCAAGAAAAGTAATGGAAATCCTGCGGGAGCAGGAGGTCAGTGTCGTGGTACTTGATCTGACCATGCCTCATTTGAGTGGTGACGAGTTGCTGGCCAAGGTGGTCAATGATCATCCTGATATTCCAGTGATTATTATCACCGGGCTGGATCAGGTGGAGACAGCGGTCGCCTGCATGAAACTGGGGGCCTATGATTTTTTCACCAAGGTTGCTGAACAGAATCGCCTGACCACGGGTGTGCGGCGGGCCATTGAGTTGGGAATACTTCGTCGTGAAAACAGTTCTCTCAAAGAATGTTTCTTTGGTGATACCTTGAAAAATCCCGAGGCCTTCTCAGCGATTATTACCCATAATCAAGGGATGCACTCGATCTTTCAATATATCGAAGCCATTGCCACTACCTGTGAACCTGTGCTTATTACTGGTGAGACCGGGGTGGGGAAAGAACTCATCGCTCAGGCCGTGCATAAACTCAGTGGTAAGAGTGGTGAATTTGTAGCCATGAATATTGCCGGTCTTGATGATGTCATGCTGAGTGACACCCTGTTTGGACATCGAAAAGGGGCCTTTTCAGGGGCGGACTTGAATAGAAAGGGACTTATCGCCGCCGCTACCGATGGGAGTCTGTTTCTTGATGAGATCGGGGATCTGGGGCCAGGGGGCCAGGTCAAATTGTTGCGGTTGTTGCAGGAGCGGGAGTATTATCCCTTAGGCTCGGATGTGGCTCGCAGTACGAATGCGCGGATGATTTTTGCCACTCATCAGAGTCTTGAAGAACTCCAGGAATCGGGCAAATTTCGTCGGGATCTTTTTTTCCGTTTGCGAACTCATCTGGTACACATCCCCCCCTTGCGGGATCGTCTGGATGATCTTCCCTTGCTCCTGGATTATTTCCTTGAAGACGGGGCTAAACGACTGGGCAAGAAAAAACCTGCGTATCCACGAGAATTATTGATTTTGCTGGCCACCTATAACTATCCTGGCAATGTGCGGGAATTGCAGTCCATGGTCTTTGATGCCCTGTCCAAACATCAAAGCCATGTACTGAGCATGGATGTGTTCAAGGCCTATATCAATAAATCTGTCATTGGGATGGATCTTCCAGAGGTCATACCCTCGGGTGAGACGGTCTTTGCCATTCTCGACCGATTGCCGACTTTGAAGGAATCAGGAAAGCTGCTGGTGCAGGAAGCTCTGCATCGGACGCAAGGGAATCAGGCGATTGCGGCCCAGATGCTTGGCATAACTCGACAGGCATTGAACTGGCGATTGAAGCAGGAAGGGTGATAGAGGACAAAGGGGGGAGAGAGAGATGGAAAGAATTGAGTGCCGATTTGAGGGTATTGTCATTGATTTTGAGAGGGCGAAAGCGGTGGCCAGGATGATTGCTGAAGAGGGGAATGAGTTTGCGACTCTGATGTCCTGGTATGATCGTGACAAGGGGGTACATTCTCCCCATTGTCTGCAATGTGAGATTAAGGGCGAGCCAGGCTGGGAGGTCTATGGCCGGAACCATGATGGCCGTGTGCGGATCAGTATTGATAATGACCGTTTTGTTTTTATTTACTCATAAAAGGGCCGGGGTAATTTTTTATTAAAAAGAGCGAATTGGGTTGTGGCCCGCTACTATTGGTTTTGTTGCCAGTTCTGTACAACCAAATACGCAAAAGATAAGATACTATTCTCGCTCAGAGAGATAATCGATTGGATGCGTCGCGCATACCTGATTGCAAAACATGGCAAGCTGTTGTTCCGGTAAACTGCCGTGACACCTTCTGTTTACACGATTATTTATGAACCATCAGCAGGAGAAACCAGCTATGTCCCCTGAAAACAATCCAGCTTTTAACGATGCCACGCCCGAAGCGCTGCATAATCTCAGCGGTCTTGAGTTTTTACAGCACATCCTTGATGGCCGGATTCCACCGCCGCCAATCTCGATTCTGCTGGGTTTTCATCCGGTTGAACTGGAAAAGGGACGGGTGCTTTTTGCCGCCACTCCCGATGCCAGGCTCTATAACCCTTTGGGCACAGTGCATGGCGGATTTGCGGCAACCATCCTTGATTCCTGCATGGGCTGCGCCATTCACTCGCGGCTCAAGGCCGGGCAGATACACACCACCCTGGAGCTGAAAGTCAATTATATCCGGGCAATGACTGCAGATACTGGCGAAATACGGGCTGAAGGCAAGGTGATCCATGTGGGCCGCAAAAGCGCTTCCGCGGAAGGGCGTCTGACGGATACCCGGGGCAGGCTGCTGGCTCATGCGACAACGACCTGCCTGATCCTGTCTTCCGGACGGAGTAGTGATGCGGCATCATGAGTCGGCGAAGAAAGAGGTCTTTTCTCAGGGACTCAGATAATCCTGATGTGTCTGAATTACACCCTGATTTGGGTTATCTTTGGCGATGTCAATTGAACATGTAAACGAGCTTGCGAGACTCCGAAACCGCAGGCATAATTGTGTTTCGTCGATGATTGTGTGATTGAGACATAGCCAGAGATAGCCTGAAGCAGGGATGCAAGATGGTATATCAGTATTATTCGAGTCCCTAAGGCGTGTCAGCCCACTGTTACCGGAACCGATCAATGAAGAGGTAAAACAAATCCGTCCCTCTTTTTCAATACTCCTTCAACATCCTCCGGAATTTTGCTATGAGTAGAAAAAGGGAGTGCGTTGAGCGCTCTCAATTTATCCTTCTCTGCGGGCAAACTATGGGCAAACATTATCTCAGCTCGCTTTTTGAGCCTCAATCCGTAGCCGTCTTCGGCGCCAGCGACCGCATCGATTCGGTCGGGCAGGTTGTTTTTGACAATCTGTTAAACAGTACCTTTCAACCTGAGTTCCCGAACAAGTGTAACGAGGATTCGACTTAACCTGTTAAAAATAA
>DYDK01000109.1 GCA_020717935.1 Desulfocapsa sp. | reverse complement strand
CCCTGCGTAAAACTCGACGAGAGGGGGTTTCCGTTCAGGCACTATATAGACGATCCTCTCTATGCCTGGGGAGTTCTCTTTAATGATGGTGGTGACCATTGGCTTGATAAGAAAAACACCTATTTTGTTCGATGTGTGCGGAGTGAGAATTGAAAGGGCGCAGGTGGCGCAGTGGATCGCACTATAAACTTGCCGAAGGCTGGAGATGAAAAAACAAAAATGGTTGCAGAGAAGTCAGGTGCTCTTTGTTCGGCCAGGAATGGTTATGGGTCAAGAAAAAAAACTTCTCTTTGTCGTGTTATTGCTGGTTTCTTTCTGTCCTCTTTCTGTCTTTGCCGTCGGCCCTTATACGGTCAGTGGCTATTCGGTTGTTGATCAGGGAACAGGTCTGCAATGGCAGAAAAGCGATGATGCTACCCTTCGCACCTGGGAGAATGCCTTGGCTTATTGTGAAAATTTATCCCTTGATTCCAAGACAGACTGGCGTTTGCCCAATATCCGCGAGATGAAGTCCGTGGTAGATGACAGCCACTATCATCCATCCATTGATCCGGCTTTTACCTGCCAATCAGCGTATTACTGGACAGCGACTACTGTCACCAGATTTCCAACTCGTCACGCCTGGAGCGTTTTTTTTGCCAACGGCGACGATAATTGTGGTGATAAAAAAAATATTCATTTTGTGCGCTGTGTTCGTGCTGGGGTGTATGTCTCGCAACCATAGAGGCTCATCTGTAACGGACTCTTGTTCACCATTGTTTCTGTTGTTTTCATTCCTTTTTCCAACGAATTACGATTATGCTGGTCATTATTGATAATTACGACTCATTTACCTATAATATTGTTCAAACCATTGCAGGTAACTCAGCGGCAATGGGAGAGAAGGCAGCCATTAAGGTCTTCCGTAATGATAAGATCAGTCTTGAGGCCATTGAGGCCCTGCGGCCCGACCGGTTGTTGATTTCCCCCGGCCCGTGTACGCCTGCTGAGGCAGGGATCTCCATTGCTGCTATTCGTTATTTTGCCGGCAAGATTCCCATCCTCGGGGTTTGCCTGGGGCATCAATCCATGGGTGAGGCCTTTGGTGGGGCAACGGTGCGGGCCAGTCGGGTGATGCACGGCAAAACCTCGCCTATCCATCATGATGGTAAAGGGGTGTTTGCCGCCTTGCCCAATCCCTTTGAGGGAATGCGCTATCATTCTCTGCTAGTGGAAGAGGCAAGCTTGCCGGACTGTTTAGAGATCAGCGCCCGCACGGATAGCGGCGAACTTATGGGGTTACGGCATAAAAAATATGCCATTGAAGGAGTGCAGTTCCATCCTGAATCGATTATGACTCCAGCCGGTATTCTCTTGTTGAAGAATTTCATGGCCCCTGATTATGAGACACATCTTCACGATGGAATTAGTATATCTTGCTGAAATGATAGGTAAAGAAATTGTATCGCCTGCAACGGGAGCGACGATGCATAAAAAATTAAGATAACCGCAGATTGCAGGATTTAGGTGTAAGAGAAAAAACTGTATCAATCTGTGTCCATCCGTGGTTTAAAAAATAAGAGATACTCATATAATGGACATCAAACAGGCAATCGCCAAGGTCATAGACCGTCAGAATCTGGGCGAAGATGAAATGGTGGCGGTGATGAATGAGATTATGGGCGGGGTGGCAACTCCTGCCCAAATCGCTTCTTTTATTACCGCCTTGCGAATGAAAGGGGAAACTGTGGCCGAGGTTACCGGAGCGGTGCGGGTAATGCGGGAAAAAGCGACCCCTATTGAAACGGGTATTGACAGGAGTCAGGGCGGAATTGTGGTGGATACCTGTGGCACTGGCGGTGACGGTTCTGGCTCGTTTAATGTCTCCACTTCGTCGGCCTTTGTGGTTGCTGGTGCCGGAGTGACGGTAGCCAAGCATGGTAATCGCTCAGTCTCCAGCCATTGCGGCAGCGCCGATGTCCTCGAAGCCGCTGGAGTACCGTTGAACCTGACACCGGAGCAGATTGGCCGTTGCGTGCGAGAGGTCGGGATTGGCTTTCTCTTTGCCCCCGCCCTGCACGGGGCGATGAAATATGCTATTGGCCCGCGTCGTGAGATTGGGGTGCGGACGCTTTTCAATATCCTTGGCCCTCTGACGAATCCGGCTGGCGCCAATGTGCAGGTGTTGGGGGTCTTTGCCGAGTCCCTCACCGAACCATTGGCAGAAGTTCTGGGGCGGCTTGGTTCCAAGCGGGCCTTGGTGGTACACGGCGAGGGCAATTTGGATGAATTGACTGTCACTGGTGCGACCCGTATTTCTGAGCTGTACCAGGGCAAAGTCAGTACCTATACCATCACCCCTGAACAATTGGGCCTGCCACGGGCCACTCTTGCCGACATCAAAGGCGGAGCGAATCCCCAGGAGTCTGCGGCTCAGATGCGGGCGATTCTCGGTGGAGAGAAGGGGGCAAAGCGGGATATGGTGCTCCTTAATGCTGGAGCGGCCCTCATGATTGCCGGTGTCGCTGCTGATCTGCAGGTCGGTATCATGATGGCCACCGAGATCATAGATTCGGGCAAGGCTTTGGCCAAATTGGATCAGCTTGTGGCTTTTTGTCACACTCTGCTATGATTTATCTCCCTGCTGTCGGCCCTCATTGTCCACACTCTCCTTGATTCTTCATTTTCTTGCAGACAAATGATCCTTGATACCATTGTAGCCAAAAAACGGGAGGAGGTCAGTCTCCTCAAGAGCAGGGGAATTCATCTTCCCGCACAGTTTTCCCATACACCCATTGATTCGCCCCGCGGTTTCCGTCAAGCCCTTATTGATTATCCGGGGGTGGCGATTATCGCCGAGGTCAAGAAGGCCTCGCCATCTAAGGGGGTTATTTGTCATGATTTTGATCCCGTGCTCATTGCCAGGGGCTATGAGGATAACGGGGCCCAGGCAATTTCGGTTTTGACCGATGAACAGTTTTTTCAGGGCAGTCTGCTCTATCTCCTCCAGGTGCGGGAGGAGGTCAGACTGCCGGTGTTGCGCAAAGAGTTTATCATTGATGAAGTGCAGATTGATGAAGCCCATGTTTATGGGGCTGATGCTATTCTGCTCATGGCTTCCATCCTTGACAGGTATCAGTTGCAGGAGTATCAGGCCTGTGCCTTCGAGTATGGCATTGATTCTCTGGTTGAAGTCCATGATGAGCGGGAGTTGGAGATGGTGCTGGGGGTGGGGGCGACACTCATTGGGGTGAATAATCGTAATCTCAAGGATTTTTCCATGGATATTGAGACGACTTTTCGTCTGAAAAAACTGATTCCTTCCCATATTCCGGTGGTGGGCGAATCGGGATTGAAAACCAGGGATGATCTCCATCGTCTTGAGAACGAGGGGATACGAGCCGCTCTCATCGGAGAATCGTTAATGCGGGGCAGTGTTGGTGGTAATACCTTGCGTGGTCTGCGTGGTCGTTGAAATACATTGGAGACAGTGAGTTCGAAAGAGACAGTGAGCTTGTCCCGTGTGTTGCGGTTCATTGAAAGAGGAAATGAAAAATGGAGGGATCATGGCCGCCAGGACGCGGGTGAAGATGTGTGGTATTACCAATCGTTACGATGCAGAAGAAGGGGTGCGGGCCGGAGTTGATGCCCTGGGATTTATTTTTGTCGATGAAAGCCCGCGGTCAATCTCTCCAGAAAGTGCCCGTGAGATAATTTCGGAACTGCCGCCATTTGTCGATTGTGTGGGCGTCTTTGTCGATCGTGATCCAAAGGAGGTCGAAGAGATCATTGCCTACTGTGGCCTTTCCTATGCCCAGTTGCATGGCAACGAAGACCCAAAATACTGCGAACGACTGGCTCGTTTTACTGCGCCGTGCAAGGTAGTCAAGGCCTTCAGGGTGGGTGAGGAAACTGGGGAGGTCGCATTCACTCCATATCACGAGGTGGTTCAAGGTTTTTTGCTCGACACCTATAACAAAGGGATGAGTGGTGGTACCGGCATAGCCTTTGATTGGGGAATTATTGATCGCCTGCATCTCCAATTACCATTAATTCTGGCCGGTGGATTGGGGCCAGACAATGTGCGTGAGGCTATCAGTTTGGTTCGCCCCTTTGCCATTGATGTTAATTCAGGAATAGAGCGGGCTCCAGGTCAGAAAGATGTTGATAAGCTGTGGGCCTTCATGGAACAGGTACGGTTGGCAGACCAAGGGGCCAGGTGACAGGGACAGGAAACAGAAGCGAAGATACTCTGTCGAGTTCTTCTTCCCTGCGCCGCGCCCCATAGGCGCTTCCTGCGGGGGGCACTTCAATGGGACGAGGGGTATACCCTGCGGAAAAATGAGACGAATGTTTGCTTTTTACTTGTTTTCCGCTTCCTCGCGGTAAAATTTCTGTAATCGTTGCCGATAAAATATCCCTGCCGATCCAGTGGTGTGCGGGGTGTAGGGCCGTAAACCCTGGGCGGATGATGACGGCGGGTTCGGGGCATTTGTGGGCGGCATTGCCGGTACAGCATCAAAACGCACCTTTCGTGTTTCATCAATCCATGATAGATGCAAGTCAAGTACTGGACGCATGACGGCTATTCGGCCTTTTTCATCGCGGCCAAGCTGGATCGTCTCCCAGCGGCGCATAGTATAGCCTTGATGCCATATTCCTTTTTTTTCTTCTCCGTTGATCTTGTCACGCATGGTTGGTGGTATGTCGTCTGAGGCGTTGGAGTTGAGATTATAGGTCAAGATTTTTTCCACCTCCCAACTGCCTTGAGTCGTCAATTTCCAGAAGGCGTCATGTTCATTGGTATCATTGCGAAGCAAGTGGGTGCCAGTATCGTTAAAGGCCCATTGAGCATGGCAGGCCTGACAGGTAATTTCATCGTTGGGGGCAATGGTATGAGCGGAATGGTGCATGAGCGGGATGTCATGCTTTCTCTTCGTGCCTTTGGAAAAAAGAAGATACCTGCCTTCGTGTTGTGAGACATTGGCTGGCAGGGATGTTTCCAGGCGTTGCTGGGCATGGCAATCCTGGCAAAGAATGGTGGCGGTTTTTTGAGTATCCATCAGTTCGGCACCGGTGTGGCAATCAACACAGATCAGGCCTTTCTGTTGATGAATATCGGGAACAAGCTGATGATATTCAATGCCATAGGGGCGAACGATCGGATCTTTGGTGATATATGGCGTTCGATATTCCTCGTTAAAATCGTGTTCGTAGCGACCATGATAATCGGCGCCGACCCAGTTTCCATAATGACATTGCAGGCACTGTTTATCGTCTGGGGTTGCCAGAAACGAATGGGTGGCAGGTGCACCCGCATTGAAATTGAAATGACAGGCGGCACATCCGGTGCCGTGACCGACAAGGGGGTAGGGGTCTCCACTGGAGTAGAGATGGCAACGCAGACAGAGCCGCCGTAGCAGGTCGTCTGCCAGAGCCAATGGGGTTTCAGGGGTATCATAAATGGGGATGTGAGTCAGTCCGGCAAGTTCGTTTTTGGCACCAAATGCAGCACCAAATGCAGCTCGTACTTGATTGACTTCTTTTGATAACGAGGCATGGACGGATTGTGATACTCCCGTCACTTGCTCAAGATGACAGGGGCCGCAAGTCTGTAACATTGATTTCGGATGGGCTGGCTGGGCAATAAGCCCCGCATGAGCCCCTTGTTGACTCTTGCTGGCAGGGTCACCGCCATGGCAGTTTGAACATGAAAAATCATGGGCATCGTCATTTTCGGTTTTTTTTTGATAGGCCCCATGACAGCCATAACATTCGTTTTTTTTAAGATTTATCATGTCACTGGCCTTTATATTGGCTGATTGAGATGATTCGGATGCCATGATTGGAGCGGAAAAACCGCCGAAAATAAATATGCAGGCGATGTATAATAAAAGGGAAAAAAGCATGATCAGGCAAAGTGTCTAAAAGGTGGAGGGATTATCAAGGGCTAACCTTGATCCGTTCTTGACACACTACCACAAAATTGATATTTACTGGAATAGCTTTTATGGACGATCTCCTCAAGCCGATATAGCTCAG
>DYDK01000108.1 GCA_020717935.1 Desulfocapsa sp. | reverse complement strand
GAATTGCTGGCCTATCCAACACTATGTCAATGATATGGTGACATCACCCTCTTTTCTTATTTGGGCGAAAAGGCCATTTTTCAAGGCACCCTTCTTGGAAGCCTGAGCCCCCGTGTACATGCTTTGAGTGAACAGGGTCGTTTGCATTCTGCCGATCCTGTCTGTTGACCCATACTTGCAGTGAGGAGAAGATCATGAAGGCAACCGAGATCACAGAGGGGATTTACCGACTGGGCGTGAACCTGGGAAGTGACAAGTTGTTTGAGGGGATGTGGCCGATGCCGGACGGCATTTCCCTCAACTCTTATGTTATCCGCGGAGAAAAAACCGCCATTATCGACCTGACCGAGGATGTTGATGACAAACCGGTGGAGTTCGAACGGGAACTTGCCTCCATTCCTCTGCGGGCCACAGATATCGACTACCTGATCATCAATCATATGGAGCCGGATCACACCAGTTGGATCCCGGCCTTTTACCGGAAGAATCCGGATCTGCATTTTTATCTCACCGAAAAAGGCGCTGCGATACTCAAGGCCTTCTGCGGCATTGACCGCAATGTCCATATCGTCAAAACCGGCGATACCCTGGATCTGGGGAAGGGCAAGGTCCTGACCTTTTACGAGGCACCGAACCTGCACTGGCCGGAGACTATGTTCACCTTTGAGCAGTCAGCCGGGATTCTTTTTACCTGTGATGCCTTCGGCTCCTACGGCGCTATTACCGATACCGTCTTTGATGATCAACTGTCATCGGAGCAGCACGAATTTTTTATGCGGGAGACCCTGCGCTACTATGCCAACATCATCGGCGGTCTTTCTTCGTTTGTTGCCAAGGCCATCGAGCAGGTGCAAGGTCTTGATATCAAAATGGTCGCGCCCTCACACGGTATCGTTTGGCGGGAAAAACCGTCCGCCATCATGGAAACCTATTCCCGTTTTGCCCGTTATATGAACGGGCCGGCCGAACCCGAGGTGACGGTGATCTGGTCGAGCATGTACGGAAACACGCAGAAGGTGGTCAGCGCTATGGTCCAGGGCGTGCGGGCCGAAGGTTTGCCCGTCCATATCCATCGGGTGCCCGATGAGCATGTGAGCTTTATCCTGGCCTCCGCCTGGAAATCAGCCGGTCTTATCCTCGGCATGCCCACCTACGAGTACCGGATGTTTCCCCCCATGGCCTGGGCCCTGGACATGCTGGGCCGCAAAAAGGTCTGGAATAAAAAAGTGCTGCGATTCGGCTCGTTTGGCTGGTCGGGCGGCGCCCAGCGGGAGCTGGAAGTTATCACTGAAAAGATGAAATGGGACTTTATTGAACCGGTGGAGTGGAATGGCAGGGGCGCCCTGATGATGAGGTCCTGGCCCGGGCGGAGGCACAGGCCAGGGTCCTGGCCCGGCAGATCAAGGCTGAGTTTTCCGGTAAGTAGATCCTTCCGCATCGTTCGTTGTTGAAAAAGAACACACAACTTTTGTCACAAGAACAGGGGGTATAGATCCGGGTTGGTCGCAAAGCGCGTCACCCCAATTTCGACCTCCGCCCCTGTCCCGTTGTTACCGCTATCAGCGCGATCTCGCGGCTGTAAACGATCTGAGTAAACCGGATCAGCATCTCGGTGGAGAGATCCTGCAGGGTGTGCATGAAACGGAAATGTCGCGATTCAGCAGGAAGATTATGGACGGATGATTGCTCGATTTCCGCCTGCGCGGATATGGCGAATGATCATTATTTTGTGTTTTTGTTGCGAGAGCACCAAGCTTGCCCTTGTTATTTTTTTATTGATGTGCGACACTAAAGCGTGACACTATGTTGTCGCGCTTTAGTGTCGCGACTTGATGGACGCAATGGAACTGTTTGTTGTATCGTCATTTTGTAATGGGGGTGAATATGTCACAGGTTGTGCCTGCAGAAGAATATGACCTGATCGCACGGGTCATTGCTGAACATCCTGAAGGAATGAGAATCTCAGCGCTTGAAAAATCCTTGTCTTCTCATTTACCTGATATCAACAGGCGAACATTGCAGCGTCGTCTGCAACGACTTGTGGAGGATGGCCGCATTGTCACGGAAGGCGAAAGCATTGCCCTGGTGTACAAACCTGCCCCTGTTGCTATCACGGCCCAACTCATTGCCCATAAGCCATCAATAGCTGCTGTGATGGAGTCGTATGTTCCGGTTTCGCCGGAAGGGGGGATTATCCGTGATCTTGTGCGCCAGCCCCTGATGTACCGCAAGCCGGTTGGATATCAGCGCGCATTTCTGGAGGAGTATGAACCCGGTGTTACCTTCTATCTCCCCGCGTCCTTGCGTGCCGGGTTTCATGAAATGGGGCGCACCCCGGCTGATAAGCATCCTGCCGGAACCTATGCCCGAGAAGTCCTGAACCAGCTTTTGATTGATCTGTCATGGGCCTCTTCCCGGCTGGAAGGAAATACCTATAATCGGCTCGATACCCAAAACCTGATCGAATTTGGACAGGTTGCAACCGGCAAAGATATCCAGGAAACCCAAATGATCCTGAATCACAAGGCCGCCATCGAATTGCTGGTGGATGCCGCCGATCAGGTCGGGTTTAATTCGTTTACCTTTCTCAATCTGCATGCCATTTTGTCGGAGAATCTGCTCCCTGACGACAACGCGAGCGGACGATTGCGCCGCCGACCAGTTGATATTTCAGGGTCAGTGTATCATCCGCCGGCCATGCCCCAGGTTGTGGAAGACTGTTTTCATCTGCTGCTGCAAAAGGCCGAGGCAATCCCCGACCCCTTTGAGCAGGCCTTTTTCGTGATGGTGCAACTGCCGTATCTACAGCCGTTTGAGGATGTCAACAAGCGTGTCTCGCGACTGGGGGCCAATCTCCCGCTGATTCGCAATAATCTGTGTCCTCTCTCCTTTGTCGATGTGCCGGTGCAGGCTTATGTGGATGGCATTCTGGGGGTGTACGAATTCAATCAGGTGGATCTGCTGCTGGATGTGTTCACCTGGGCCTATGAACGCTCATGCCAGCGCTATCTGGCAATAACGCAAACCATGGCCGATCCTGACCCTTTACATATCCGCTATCGGGAGGCCTTGATTCAGGTGGTCCAGATGGTGGTTCGTGGCGGCAAGAATGAATTTTTAGAGGATGTCAGGCAGTTTGCCGATCAAAATATCACGGAAAATGACAGGGATGTTTTTAATGAAATGACCATAAAAGCCTTACACAACCTGCACGAGGGCAATGTTTCCAGGTATCGTTTGAAGCTGTCCGAATTTCAGTCATGGAAATTGATTCGAGATCGGCATGATTTGTTAAACAAGGAATAGAAAAGTTTTTGAAGAAAATAATTTGTCAGCACAATATCTTCTTGTAATCAATCCCCCTCGCGTTATAATATTGTTCCAACAATAATGGAGGTGTATAAAAATGAGAACAGTCTTACGCAAGGTGGGGAATTCACGCGGGGTGTTGATCCCTGCCGCCTTTTTGGCGGAGTGTGGTGTCGGCACGGAAATCGAGATGCGGCAGGAAGGCCGGGGGCTCGTTATTGAGCCGGTCAAGACCGTGCGGCTTGGGTGGTTTGACGGCTATCAGGCTGAAAACGAGATGGATGCGTGGGAAGAGGTGATGACGCTCACACCCGTTGAAAGTGAGGACTGGCAGTGGTAAGGCGGGGAGAGGTTTATTGGGTGAATCTTGACCCGACTGTGGGGTCGGAGATAAAAAAAACACGCCCGGCCCTGGTGGTTTCTCCTGATGACATGAACGCGGCGTTGCCCCTGGTGATTGTCGCCCCCATTACCAGCAAGGGACAACCATTAGGATGCCGACCTGAGGTCGTCCTTGACGGCAAGACCGCCCGGATTTTACTGGATCAGGTGCGTTGCGTTGACAAGAAACGCCTGGCCGGTAAACTCGGGGAGATTGAGCAGGCCTTGTGGCACCCGGTTTTGCTGGAGATGTTGGCGTGAGCAGTTGGGAGACATTTCGTCCGATTAACTGGCATCTCTGGTTGGTAATTTCGATAAGAGGGGGGTGTTCTGGAAATTTCCACTGTCCTCATATTTTTCATAACGCTTTATCAAGACAAATAATTTATTACGATGGGCATGTCTATGGCATCAGTTGCAGAGTTCCAGGAATTAAGCCGTCAAATTGACGAGTTATTCGCATCAGGAAAAAAGGAAGAAGGAGGCATTCTCTTGCAGACTGCTTTACAGTCTGCTCAGGGAAACGACAGTTATCTGCTGTTTTTTGAAGGGGAGCAGGCGAGTTATAACGGTGACTACGAAACGGCCCTCCGCAAAATCCAACAGGCTGTCAGCCTCAACCCATCAGATTCCTTCCTGCTCAAAAACTGTGGTGTCTCCCTTTCCAAGCTTGGTCGCATGGACGAGGCCATTGCCCTCTTTGACCAGACCCTTGCCGTCAACCCGAAGGACTACGACAGCCTGCGGCAAAAGGGTGTCTCCCTTTCCAAGCTTGGTCGCGAGGAAGAGGCCATTGCCCTCTATGACCAGACCCTTGCCGTCAACCCGAAGGACTACGACAGCCTGCGGCAAAAGGGTGTCTCCCTTTCCAAGCTTGGTCGCATGGACGAGGCCATTGCCCTCTTTGACCAGACCCTTGCCGTCAACCCGAAGGACTACGACAGCCTGCGGAATAAGGGTGTCTCCCTTTCCAAGCTGGGTCGCATGGACGAGGCCCTTGCCCTCTATGACCAGGCCCTTGCCGTCAACCCGATGGACTACGACAGCCTGCGGCAAAAGGGTGTCTCCCTTTCCAAGCTGGGCCGCGAGGAAGAGGCCATTGCCCTCTTTGACCAGGCCCTTGCCGTCAACCCGAAGGACTACGACAGCCTGCGGCAAAAGGGTGTCTCCCTTTCCAGGCTTGGTCGCATGGACGAGGCCCTTGCCCTCTATGACCAGGCCCTTGCCGTCAACCCGATGGACTACGACAGCCTGCGGCAAAAGGGTGTCTCCCTTTCCAAGCTTGGTCGCGAGGAAGAGGCCATTGCCCTCTATGACCAGACCCTTGCCGTCAACCCGAAGGACTACGACAGCCTGCGGAATAAGGGTGTCTCCCTTTCCAAGCTTGGCCGCGAGGAAGAGGCCATTGCCCTCTTTGACCAGGCCCTTGCCGTCAACCCGAAGGACTACGACAGCCTGCGGCAAAAGGGTGTCTCCCTTTCCAAGCTTGGTCGCATGGACGAGGCCATTGCCCTCTATGACCAGACCCTTGCCGTCAACCCGATGGACTACGACAGCCTGCGGCAAAAGGGTGTCTCCCTTTCCATGCTTGGTCGCATGGACGAGGCCATTGCCCTCTATGACCAGACCCTTGCCGTCAACCCGATGGACTACGACAGCCTGCGGCAAAAGGGTATCTCCCTTTCCAAGCTTGGTCGCATGGACGAGGCCATTGCCCTCTATGACCAGACCCTTGCCGTCAACCCGAAGGACTACGACAGCCTGCGGAATAAGGGTGTCTCCCTTTTCAATCTCAACCAGAAGAAGGAAGCGTATGAAATGCTGGCGCAAGCCCTGAAATTTGCGCCGGACAACAAGGAGCTGCAGGAGATTGCTTCTTTTATCTTCGCACAGCTCAGCGATAAAGAGGAAGAGGAAGAGGAAGAGAAGAAAACAGTTCCACAATCTGGTGAATCTTCGCCGGACTTGCAGAACATGGGGGGGCTCAAGGGATTCATACTCAATATCCGTAAAGAGTTTTCCGATGATATTGATGAGTTTGAAAGACAAAAAAAGGAAAATGAGCAACATCTTCGGGAATTTATCACCGGAGCATCACGATTGGATAACGAACAATCCCTTTTTCTGGTGTTGCGGAAATGGAATTCCTATACCCCGGCCCTGCCGCTGGATAATGGGGAAAAAAGCCTGGGTGGCGGGTATTTCATTTTTCATAAGGGATGCGGCACGGTCATTGATCTAGGGTACAACTTTATTGATAACTTCCGCGGGGCTGGGTGCCGCTTGGAAGATATTGACAATATCATTCTCACCCATGCCCATAATGAGGTGATGTCACCATATCATTGACATAGTGTTGGATAGGCCAGCAATTCAGAAAAC
>DYDK01000107.1 GCA_020717935.1 Desulfocapsa sp. | reverse complement strand
AAATCTATGTTTATGTGCAAAAGTTTCTAAGTTCACATGCAAACTTACAACGGTTGAGTACCTGCATTTCCCGCCAAAATATAACCTGCATATAACAGAGCAAAAAAGGGGTTAAGCAAAAAGCGCCTAACTCCCTGATTTTATTGGTGCGCCCGGCCCGATTCGAACGGGCGGCCTACGGATTAGAAGTCCGTTGCTCTATCCAGCTGAGCTACGGGCGCAATTGTATAGGAAATTTTTTACTGATGAGAGCCTCTTACAAATAAAGGAACAGGTCGTTTGTTAACAACGAATAAGTGAATCAATACTCTAATGGCAGTTTTTTAACTTGGCTACGGGTGAAAACTGGACCATCTTTGCATACCAGAATCGGGCCGACATTGCAATGGCAGCATACTCCTTCCCCGCATTTCATCCTGTTTTCCAGAGAAAGGTAGACCTGATCGTCGGTCCAGCCAATTTGCTCCAAAGGGGGCATGGTGAATTTAATCATGATCGGCGGGCCGCAGATAAGGGCCACACTCTTCTCAGGGGACGGCGCCACCTGTCCGGCAATGGTGGGGACAAAGCCGACCAGGCCGTCCCAACCAGGCGCCTCACGGTCGATGGTGACATGCATGTCCACATCGCCTCGTTGCGCCCACTGCTGCAACTCGTCCCGATAGAGGAGCATGCCGGGAGTACGGGCACCATAGATAAACGAGATCTTGCCATAGTCCTGTCGACGGGCGAGCAGGGAGATCAAGGTGGCCCGCAGAGTGGTAACCGCAAACCCGCCGGCAATGATCACGATGTTCTTGCCCAGCATGTCTGTTGCCACCGGAAAGCCGTTGCCCAAGGGGCCGCGAACGCCCATGCGGTCTCCGACATTCATCTGGTGCAGGGCGGTAGTCACCTTGCCGGCCCGGTTAACGGTAAAGAGCAGATACCCCTCTTCAGTGGGTGAAGAGGCGATGCCGATAGGGATCTCGCCCTGACCAGCCAGCGACAGCATGGCAAACTGGCCCGGCACATGCTTCCAGGCCTTGGCGTGGGCCTCATTCTCAAAGACAAGCTTGAAGGTTTTCTGATTGCCGTCTTCCGTCTCAACCACAATATCGTCGATCCGGACAGGATAGGGCATATAGGATATCATATCTTACTCCAACGCCGTGAGATTCGTCAGATCATTCGTCAGATCATTCATGACCTCACGGATATCAATGTTTACAGGACAATCCTGGACGCAACGACCACACCCCACACAGGAGAAGGGTCCAAAACGGTCTGGGAAATATTTGAGTTTATGCAGGAAACGATTGCGGGTGCGCTGCACCTTTTTCCCCCGTGGATTATGGCCGGAGGTATGCAGGCTGTACAGCGGGAACATGCAGGAGTCCCAATAGCGGATGCGCCGACCCTGGCCCCATACCACCTCATCCTGGATGTCAAAGCAGTAGCAGGTCGGGCAGATAAAGGTGCAGGCCCCGCAGTTGATGCAGGAATCACCCAGCGCCTGCCACTGGGGGGCATCGTAAAGCCGACCCAGTTCGGCAGCCTTTAAGGTCGCAAGCTGGGCCGAATCTGACGCAGCCATTTCCTGACGCCGGACAGCAAGGGCCGAAAGTTCAGCCTCTCCGGCCACGGTAAGATCAAGACCCGCCAACAGAGACGCACCTTTTTCATTCACCACCGTTACCAGAAAACTGTCCTCAGTCCGGGACAAGGCCAGGTCAAGCCCTTCCTGAGCCATTGGCGAGCCGCCCATCTGACGGCAAAAACAGGTGGAGAGCATCGTGTCACAGGTGAAGCCGACCAGCGCTGTTCGCCGACGGTTGGCTTGAAAATGCGGGTCTTCGCTATAAGGCAGGTTATTGAGTGCAACGCTTCCGGCATCACAGGGACGCACTCCCACTACCACCTGCATTGCCTCAGGTTTCAGGGATTCCCGCATCAGAGCCTTGTCAGGATGATTGTTATCGAGAGTATAGGTGAGCAGAGTTTCCGGCTGTGGGAAGTAAAAGGCCTTCACCGAGGCCGGTGTCGGCCCGACAGGCAAAAACAGCGGAGCGCTTCCTGCCTCCATCCTCTTCCAGCCGGGCGCACAATCAGGGGAGACCGCCGCCGATTTTCCCGATGCCGGAACGAACACCACATACTGTTTTTGCCATTGCTGCATCAGGGCATCCAGCTCGGCAGGGGTAATCTTCAAGACTTTCACGATTATTCTCCCTCCTTTGCTGACGGAGCTTCAGTAACAATAAATTTCTGGGGATCGTCCAGGGTGTAGGTAGTCAGCGGCAGGGGAGCGTCGGGCTGCATTCCCGCCTCAAGGCCGTACAGATTCAGGACATCCTTGTTCAGTTTCTTGGTCAGCATGCGCATATTGATTCCCATGGGGCAGACCGTTTCGCAGGTGCCGCAATCGGTACAACGACCGGCACAATGATAGGCCCGCAGGAGATGAAACAAGCCGGTATCCACCGTATCCAGACTTTTGCCCACCCATTGCGGTTTGTCATCATCGACAAAACAGGTGGGGCAATAGCAGAGCGGACAGGCATTCCGGCAGGCATAACAGCGAATACAGGTGGAAAATTCAGTAGTGAACCAGGCCCAGCGATCATCAACAGAAAGCCGTTCAATCTCCTCCACCTGCTTGAAAGGCTTAGGATTCTTCCGCTCAGAGACAGGGTCACCAATGCGCACATCCACCAGCACCGGATCAGGGTGGGTGCAGGTCTGGCAGTTATCACGCACCACACTCCAGCGGTTGATGGTCTCGGTAAAATCAGCACCATGAATCACCAGATCATGGTCGCCCTCTTCCACCCGCAGAATTTCCTTTCCGGGGAAAAGGCTCTCCACCTTCCGGCGGCTCACCATGCCGCGACTGCCGACACCCATCACCACCACCCGGGTGCGGGCCACCTGATGCTCTTGAATCTGCACCACAATATTGCGAGACCAGCAGCCAGTGGCCAGAACTGCCACCCTGGGCAGCGAATCCTCAGGCGGTTTGGGGTCTCGTGGCCCATGCGGCGGCTCCACCGATTTCAACACCTCCGGCAGATAATTCGCCAGGTTCAGCACACAAAAGGAACTCCAGATCAGCTTGTCGCAATCCTCTGGTCGTCGTGCTACCATTGGCCTTGCGGTCATCGGCAGACTGCCGACACCATACCCGATAACTGCGACCACGGCGCCCTCTGCCAGCATCTTCCGGGCCTGCACCCTGATCTCTTCGCCTATTTTCTCGTTGACTGTTGTCATAATCTTTTTCTATTACGCAGCCTGCGCGGCATCAAGTTTTTTTACCAGCCTGCTCGCCGGCCCCAGCGCTCTTACTTTCTCGGTCACACTCTGAACAACAGAGGCAAACTGCTCGCCCTCCGAGGCCGACACCCAGGAGAAGTTGACCCGCCCCGGCTCGATGCCGACAAAATCGAGCAGATTACTCAGCAAGGCAAAACGCCGCCTGGCAAAATAGTTGCCACTGATATAATGGCAGTCACCAGGATGACAGCCGGAAACCAGAATCCCATCGGCGCCGGACTTGAGCGTCGACATGATCATGTTCTCACTGACCCGGCCCGAACAGGGAACCCGGACAATCCTGATATTAGGGGGATACTGAAAGCGGCTGACACCGGCCAGATCCGCGCCGGCATAACTGCACCAGTTGCACAGAAAGGCTATAATCTTCGGTTCCCAGTTATCATTTTGATCGGTCATGATTTGATACTCGTGAGTAGATGAAAAAAGACTGTTTTCTGAAACTATCGCTGTCATGTTGACAACAACGAAAAAACTCCCAATACTCTGTAAAATGCTATAAAGCTTTGATAAACTCTTCCGGCGAAACATCCGCCTGTCGCAGAACCCCAGATAATGTGCCGACTTTGACCTCATTATGCAGAGGCACAACACACCCCCTGGTGCCTCGACGCATGATTACATGACTCCCGGCTTGACGGATGTTCTCAAAACCCAAGTGTTCCAACGCCCTCACAATTGCAAGCCCGGATATTCGCGGCAGCTTAGGCATGGGCAGGGACGCTGAACATCGTCACCAAGGGATGCCCCGGCGCAACCAGAGGAAACTCTGAAAGATAAAGCACTGTGGCCTCTTGTAAATTCGCCAGAGCCTCTTCTACGGTTTCTCCTTGGGTCGTGGTTCCCGTTTCGGGATTTAGGGCAACATAGCCCCCTTCTTCGGCTGGGGTAAGCACGGCAGTAAGTTCCATGTTTGTCTCCTGTTATACATCACATTGTCACTTATTATTGGCGGTAACCAAATGTCCTCCTTGCTTTGAACGCAGAGAGTGTCCATGATTTACGCTAAATTGGCGATACATCCTTTCTTGACAGAAGAAAAGTGTCAGTTGGTTGTATTTTGTACGGTTTCACTCTGTGCTTTTGTCTCTCATCCCAGATTCTGCACATGGAAAGTGGTAAAAACTTCCGTTCCTGTTCCTGATCTGAATCAAAAGTATAGAGTCGTTTTGGAGTCTTTTTTGTAATGACTGTCCAATGTGCATACCCATCTTCCTCTGGATCGTTTTTGCAATAAGCATAACCGATTATTGCAACTGCGATAGAGTGATTCGTGTTATTAAAATGCTCGTCAAGTTTCGTGCTGAAATCCCTGAACGATACTGACGCATTCGTCCAATATGGCCTGTCAATATCAATTTCAACCGGATGTTCTTTATCCTTTAACACTCTCACCACATGAGAGAGAATTTCATTGAGCTTGTTGCGATAGAGTCCTTCAATAAAGTGAATTGGCTTCCCGTTTTCAGTATAATATTTGAAAATCTCGTAAAAAATTGAATCAACCGAGAGATGAGGACATAGAAGCGACAGGACATTTCCCATGGCATAAAATCCACAGGCTCCATCTTTTGACCCTTGTTTTTGGGGCATTTGTTCCACTTTTGATTCTCCTCTTGGCCCAATTAACGACATCGTTTTTTTTATTGATGAACAGCAACTTTCAACAGGGTTTTTGCTTTATGAAATTTTGATTCGAACTCCTGTATCTTTGCCCTTTCAAAGACCCGAACCTGATAATCCATGTCATCAGTAATAAGGAAGACATCGGTTGTGTACAGTGTTCTGCTTTTTCCTCCACCATATTCATGGGAAATTTTTGTCTGTCCCTTTACATCTGCAATCTGTGAAAGCGGCAAGTCTTTTTTGAACAGTAAAAACCGGTAATACGAAATCCGATCATTCTCGTGATCAAAGTAAATCTTGGAAAAGGGTTGCAGATTCAACAAATAAAAAAGAACTGAAGAACCGAGAATAATGAGAAAATATGCCAATTGCGTAGCCGAACTCTGATAATCCGTCAAATTGATATTGAAGCAAAATAACGCCATCAACACGGTAGGCACCACGACACCCCCAAGGCGCTGGAGTGTCGTGCTTCGATCCATAATAAGCATAGTGTTTTTCCTGGGATTCAGATTTTCAATTTCTACTATTTTGTCTTGAACACACCAAGTTTGGAAATTTTGTTCACGACATCAAGTACTTTACTCTCAAATTGAGAATAGAAATCCTCATGTTTCATTTTGTTGTCATTATCTATTGAAAAAATATAAACATATCCCTCCTCATCTTTTTCTGTTTCCATCTCGGGATAAATTTTCCCCAACTCACTAATCAATTGATCAGTTTTTTCTCCTGATTTTTTATTTGGAGACCATAGGTGTCCATTATAATCCTGATTGTCAAATGCAAAACCTATCTTGGCAGAGATCTTATTTGTGTTATCAATCCATACTTGTGATTCAACTACTGCCCATTCCACATCATGTGATTGAGTAGCCTTAAAACAATCGAAAATTATATTGGCAGAATTGTCAGTAAATTTTTCATTTAATATTTTTGCTAACTTCCCCATATACTTCCTGTTGTTGGCTCGCAACTCCTTATCAACACCTCTTGTCTGTTTACTGTCTTCATGGTCATCAACCGTAGTGATAGAGGCAATCTCCAAGGCTTTATTGATATGAGTTTTCAACTCATCCCCACACTCGTCTTTTAGAACATTCAGGATTTCAATTATATTTAAGGCCCGTGGTTTTAGATAACTGTCCTTCTGACAAATAAGAAAGAGAACTTTTTCCCAAGGATCATCCGTAAATTTATTATCATCAGAGACCATTGACAGATCTTCTATGTCGTATTGTTTGGCCAACTTTTCATTCCAGGAAGGAAAATCAGGGTACTTGTTGAGCAGACGGAAAATCGTGGGATAAGAAATCTGAATTCCGAGGAGGGCAAACAGGCAAAAATCAACCAGAGGTTCTTTTCCCTCTTCAGAAAGTTGAGCGATTTTCTGAAGC
>DYDK01000106.1 GCA_020717935.1 Desulfocapsa sp. | reverse complement strand
AGGCAACACCCAGAAGGCTTGAGCCTCCAAAGAGGAGCAACCAGACACTCCCCGGAAAAGGGAAAAGGGGACAGAACTATTTTAGCGGAAAAGTAGCGGAAAAGGGGACAGAACTATTTTTGTCACCCAAAATTTATCCTGTCCCTTTTCTTGGTCTCTCACCTTTTGCCATGTGCCTCAAACAGTGCAGGCACATTCCGGTTGCGTCCCTTCCACCCCGATGCCGTGGTCGTGGTAGCGTTTGATCCGCTCCTTGATGTAATCCGAGGTGTTGAAGACTGCCTGATACCCCTTTATTCAATAGTGGTAATGAAAAAACTGAAAAGTTGCAATGAAATTCGATGGCTATGATACAGGTTCGCCTTCGTCGCCCATGTAAAAACAGCTTTTACCTGAATCAGCAGGGGAAGAGAAGGGTGCAGGTATTTTTTTTATCCGGGGAGGATTCAACAAGAAGGTCGCCATCAATACTGTGCAGGAATTCCTGGCATTGCTGGAGTGCAAGCCAGCTTTGTGACGATGACTCCCCAACCGTATCCTGTTTTTCGGCGGACGATTGCCAGGGGAGGCCAAAGTCATGCAAACGAATCTGTATCCGGCCTTGCGTAAATTGAGGATGGTCAGAGTTCTGGGGGGCCTGATGAGCCAGACTTGCACTTATGTGAATGTGTTTGTGTTCATGCCTGCCGCCCGGATATTTTGCCACAATCCTGATTCGGCTTCTATGAAGCAGCGAAAGCATAACCAACTGTAAGTCTTTTCCTCTTGTGGAAATCATGGGCAATCCGGGGTCGATGGTTATGTGCAGGTCAATCCCTTCGGTTTTCATTTGCCCTTTACTCAGGATCTCGATGGGGTGAATGAGTTCCGGCAAAGAATAGGGGCGGCTGTCTCCCTTTGTATCGCCAACAAATTTCTGGAGTTCCACGGCCAGAGAGGAAATTTTTTTCTCGGCCGTCAGCAGCTTCTCCAGCAACTCGCTGGATTCATTCCCCGAGATAGAATCATCGCTTAAATCCAGCAGGGCTTGGCTGTAGTTAATGGCTCCGTTGGAGAGGTTGGTGAGCTCGTGGGCCAGGCCGATGGTCAGATGGCCCAGGGCTGCGTATCGGTAAATACCGGACGAGGTCATCATTGATGGTTCGTTTCGTGGTCGGAATTCCGTGGTGCTGATGCCATCCGGTTGTTTCTGTTCATTGTGAGCAAGATGATCGATGAGAGAGGAGATGCTCGCTTTCTCACTGAGTTGAAGGATGGGTTTGGCGAGAAATCTATTGAACAGAAAGAAAAGGATGCTGACCAGCGAGAGTACCAGGGCCAGGAAACCGGCAAGGGTGGTGTGCAGACCAAGGAGCAAACCCTGGGTATATGCTGTAAGTCCTTGATGAAACTGGCTGATTCGTCCATCAATGGATCGCAGCGCTGCCAGGGTGGCGGTTAATTGTTCCGGCGCTGGCGTTTCCGCGTTTTGCTGGATTGCATGTAATCTGACCACCAGCCCCACCAGATCGGTCTGGGTGATAAATCCCTGTTTGAACGGTTCAGGAATCAGAATATCATTCATAATGGTGACAATATCATTTTCCAAGGCCTCAATTTCGTTGCTGATTTCCTTTAACTGCACATTTTTCTTGGTGATAAGGGACTCATTGACGAGCTCCTTGATCGTGCTGAATTGAAAGAGGAGATGCCTACTGGCTGCGACCACTCGTTCGCAATGCTGGTAGAGAAAATATTGCTTGATCCCTAAAATGGAGACGGTAAACAAAAGCAGGATGACAATTCCGGCGCCCAGGAGAAATGTTTTTCTGAGGGGCAGCCCGAGAAGGAAGTTGTGAATCAGGCCTGTTTCTGTGGGTGAGGTCATGATTTCCATCCTTGTTTTTTAGTCATGCTTCAAGAGGCGGCAAGGGCCCGGAGTTATCCGGGGCCTTGCCGTCGATTTTCTTATTTCTCGCCTTTCCATTCGTAAACGATGGGCAGACGATAAACGATGAAGCGGTAGGTCAGGAAATAGAGGGAATAGATGGTGATGGTAATCCATACCTCTTTCCAGTGCGGAATTTCTTGATACAACTGCCAGTTAAAGCAGACAAGGGCTGTGTTCAGACGGTTCCAGATGATTCCGAAAACTGCGATCCAGGCGGCAAAGCGAACCAGGCCGGCGCTGTTGTTTCTTACTCCAAAGGCAAACATGAACATGGGCAGGATTACGCCAATTCCCAGTTCCAGCATATAATAACTGCCCCAGCCGGTAAGCAGATAATCCCATTCCTGATCATGGGCCACGGCCACGATCTTGATAACCAGATAGGTAATCATGGCCAGGGAACAGCCTTTGCCCAGCTTGACGGTGATATCATCCAGAGAATTTTTGAAATGATCGTCACAACGCCAGCCGGCAAAGTTGCGGATCAAGGTCGAAGAGACAATGACCATCGACAGACCGGCAAAGATGGACGAACAGAAAAAATGAATCCACTGAAAATTAGATGAAAACCAGAGGGGATGGACTTTTCCAGGGGCGTAGGTAAAGAGGGCACCCAATGCCCCCTGATGGAGAGTGGAAAGGATAATCCCGGCAATGGTCAGGCCCAGCACCATCTTGCGAATAACCCGTTTGCCCTTGAGCCAGCCTATCCATTCAAAAAAAGCGGGCAGGACTTCGGCAATCTGCACGGAAAGATAGGTGGCCACATGCCAGGCGACCAGGAAAAGCACGGCTGCTGGCCCCAGAGAGACAAACATGGGATAGGGCAGACGCCACCACATGCCCAGATCCACTTCCAGGAAGAGAACGGCAAAAAAATACCCCAGCAGGCCGTTGAGCAGGGCGAGGCGTTCAATGGGGTGAAAATCCTTGCGGCCAAAGAGTTCGCAGGTGGTGCCCAGCATAAAACCGGAGGCAGACAAGGGCACCATGCCAAAGAGGCCAAAACCCAGAAACAGCCCCCAGGGGTAATCGTCCGAGCCATGGGTGACGGCATCGAGCCCATAAATATATCGTTGAGCAATCAGGGGCACGCCGATGACAAAGATAGCAATCATCAGCCAGTTGACCGGATTGCGGAAAAATTGCTTGAAGTAGTCGCCGCTGGATAAGCCCAGCCACAGCTTTTCTTTGATTGTCCATTGACTGCCGTCCGGTTTGATATGATCGACAATGGGAATTTCAGGTCGTTGATGGGAAAAAAATCTCATGTCTATTCCTCCTCGTGTGCATCATCATTTTTGTTTTTCAGCCAGTCCTTTCGTGTTGCGAGCAGATGAAATCCTGCAAAGAGGGCGGGCCAGATGGTCAGTACCATGGGGACGATACCGAGGAAGTCCTTGACGAAATTTAAGATCGGTTCTTTGGGAAGATGAGTGTCCAGGCCCACCTTGTCGAAAGGTACACTGGAGAGATACATCCAGGCGGTGCCGCCCACCTCATGTTCGCCATAGATATGGTCTTCATATTTACCAGGGGTTTCAACCATCCGCTGGCGGCCGATCTTGATCAGATCGTTCCGCTTGCCGAAGGTCAGCGCTTCCTGCGGACAGGCCTCGACGCAGGCCGGCGGCTTGCCGTCTTTGAGGCGGGTGTCATAGCAGAAGATGCATTTCATGATTCGTGGATTAAAGGCGCTGGAATACTTGAAGGTTGGAATATAGAATGGACAGGCGATCATGCAGGTCCGGCAGCCGACACAGACATTGGGATTATAGATAACCGCGCCTTCGGGGGTCTTGGTGTAGGCGTTGACAAAGCAGGAGGTCAGGCAAGCCGGCTCCTGGCAGTGATTGCACTGAATTTTTCTGAACAGCGGGTGCTCCAGACCGGGGACATCGTAGCGATTGACGACGGTGTAATGGGTTTCATCGGTGCGTCGTTTCTGGCCGTGCATCATCTCGTCAAAGACGGAAAAGTCATCAAAGGGCTTTTCCGGCGGCGGCAGTTTCTGTTCCTGGTTGCAGGCGGCCTCGCAGCTTCGACAGCCGACACAGCGGGTCAGATCGACGAGCACGCCCATACCATCCGGATAGCCTTCAAAGGTTGCGGCCTGGCTGCTTGATTCTTTCAAAGCAGTGACAGCAACGGTTCCGGCAAGTCCGCCCTTGATAAAATTTCTGCGGCTTACTGTTGTTTTCATTAGTGTGTACCTCTCATGTGAACAATCTGGATTGGAAAAGAAGCCTTAATGACTGCTATGCCCACCATGCCCGCTGCCAGCAGTGGGGGCGGGGGCGAATTTGCCGGTCTGGAACATTTTTTCCCCTGCCTCGGTTATGGTATGACAGTCCTGACAGCCGGTGGGGCCGCCTGCTTTCTGGTGACACCCCACACAGTTGAGGTGGTAGGCAGCTTTGAGTCCCGGCTTATCAATATGGTAGAGCTTGGGATCCTCCAATTTGAGGAGATCTTTCTTGCTGAAACGATCACTGCTGTGACAGTCTTTGCAGGAAACACTGTCTTCTTCTCCAGTTTTGGCATGACAGCGGATGCAGTTGGAATTGGTGACTTCGGCGCCGGTGGTATGGTGATGGCACTGCTCACAACTGGCGATTCCGGTATGCATGGCGTGATCAAAGTGCACTCCGCCGTAACTCTTCGACAAGCTGTTAATTTCCACCGTTTCCGGTGCATCAGCAGCATCCATGCTCCAGCCTGCCTGTGGCCAGAAGAGCATACTCCCCACGGCCATGGCCATGGTCAGGTGGTACATTTTTCGTGTGCACATACGATTTCCTCCTTCTAAAAAATTAACAAAACAAGGTCTTGGGGACTCGGAAATTACCAATATACCATCTTGCTTCCCATCTTTGGGCCATCTTTGGCTGTGCCTCAATCACAAAATCCTCGACATAACACAATTATGCCTGCGGTTTTGTTCAATCGGCACAGCCAAATCTAACCCAAATCTGGTCGCAATTCAGGTACATTGGTAATTTCCGAGTCCCTTGCATTAATGTCTCAGGTGTGTTCCGTTCCCTCCCTTTTCGATTTAAGTGTTTCTTCAATTTCTCTTTGATTCAGATAGCAGTGATAAACGATGTCCATTTCATCGGCATCGATGGTTTCGTTAATGAGCAGGGCTTCGGCAAGTTTGTGCAGGAATTTGTTATGCTCGGCCAGCAGGTGTTTGGCGGCCTCGTAACAGTCTTCAATGATCTTTTTGATTTCGCGGTCGATGGCCTGGGCGGTCTGTTCACTGTAGGGCTTGGCGGATGAGCCGCCTCCCAGGAAACCGCCCTGATCCTGCATATGGGCAACCGGGCCGATGGTCGGATTCATTCCCCATTCGCATATCAGACGGGTGGCAATCTCGGTGGCGCCGAGAATATCGTTGCTGGCGCCAGTCGTCAGGCGGCCAAAGATCTGTTCCTCGGCGACCCGTCCGCCCATCAGGATCTTGATGCGATTGAGCAGATACTCCTGAGAATAGGTGTAGCGGTCATCCAGCGGCAGTTGCTGGGTCAGTCCCAAGGCTCGACCACGGGGGATAATGGTGATCTTATGCACCGGATCGGTCTCGGGCAGCAGGGTGGCGACAATGGCATGTCCGGCCTCATGATAAGCGGTGACGCGACGGACTTTTTCGCTGATGACCACGCTCTTGCGGGCCAGGCCCATAACGATCTTGTCCTTTGCCTCTTCAAAATCCAGCAGGGTGACGGCCTGTTTGCCATGTCTGGCGGCAGTCAGAGCCGCCTCGTTGACCAGATTGGCGATATCAGCGCCGCTGAAACCAGGGATACTCTTGGCGATCTCAGTGAGGTTCATTCCGGGGGTCAAGACAATCTTTTTACTGTGGACTTCCAGAATCTTCAGACGCCCCTTGGCATCTGGCAGGGAGATGGTGACCTGCCGATCAAAACGACCGGGTCGAAGCAGGGCCGGATCGAGCATGTCCGGCCGGTTGGTGGCGGCCACAAGGATGACAGTCGCATCAGAAGAAAAGCCATCCATCTCCACCAGCAGGGCGTTCAGTGTTTGTTCCCGCTCATCGTTCGAGCCGCTGGCGTTGCCGCCGCTGCGTTTACCACCGATGGCATCAATCTCGTCAATAAAGATAATGCAGGGGGCATTCTTTTTGGCCTCGGTAAAAAGCTCCCGCACCCGTGAGGCGCCAACTCCGACAAACATTTCAAACAAAATCCGAACCGCCAATGGAGAAGAAAGGGACCGAGGCCTCACCGGCAATGGCCTTGGCCAGCAGGGTTTTTCCCGTTCCGGGAGGGCCTTGCAACAAGACACCCTTGGGGATATGGCCCCCTAACTTGCTGAATTTTTCTGGATTGCGGAGGGAATCGACGATTTCGGTCAATTCACCTTGGGCCTCTTCAATACCAGCCACATCGGCAAAGGTGATTTTGCTCATTCCGATGGGGAGCAAGT
>DYDK01000105.1 GCA_020717935.1 Desulfocapsa sp. | reverse complement strand
GGAACGAAAGTTACCGGGCGGGATTCGCACCCGCTGAAAAACAGCGCCTTGCCACGGCGCACGACAAAGTAGAACTAAGTGCCAACTTGAAAGCGAATTGGAATAAGTGGTTACTCTTTAACCCTCGTCACATAGGCACCGGTGCGGGTATCAATCTGGATTCTGTCGCCCTCCTCCACAAAGGGAGGAACCTGCAGAATAAAACCGGTCTCTACGGTCACGGGCTTGCTGTCGGAGCCGGATGTGTCGCCCTTGGCCCAGGGATCGGCCTTGGTCACCAGCAGATTGACAAACATGGGCATGCTCACATCAATTGGCTTGTCCTGGAAGAAAAGCACCTCCATCTCCATGTTATCAATCATATAGTTGACATTGTCGCCCAAGTGCTCCTTGTCAATGGCCAACTGCTCAAAATTCTGGGTATCCATGAAATGATACTCGTTGTCCTGACAGTACAGGTATTGCATCTTGCGCTCTTCCAGTTCTGGTCGTTCAAATTTGTCGTTGGAGCGATAGGTCTGCACCAGTTGATTGCCGCTGATCATATTGCGCATCTTGCAGCGATATAAAGCCTGCCCCTTTCCTGGTTTGGAAAAGTCAAAATCAGTAATAATGTAAGGCGCTCCATCAATTTGCACCTTCAACCCTTTGCGTAAATCTGCTGCGGTAAACATATTTTCTCCCTGAATTTCGCCTGGTGGCGGATTTTGCTGAATGAATCCTGATTATTACATTGCGTTGCCATGGTACTTTCAAAAGAAAGGAGGTATTGTACCCATATAACAACATATTCTGCAAGAAACAATTTGATGCGTGCTGTTGAACCTTGAGAAAAAGAGCTCTTTGCTTCCCCTTGGGTCGAACCTTTTTTACACTTCCTCTGTTAACGCAGTCACTGCATCCAGACATCTTGCAGCACGACCGGAATCCCTTGCTGTGCACAAACACGAATAGTGTGGCCGGTTTTCCGGCGGTGTCCGGCAGTGGGAATGATAAGTTCCATCCGAGCCGGATCGACTGCCTCCACACCTCGGGCAAACAGGGTGTCGGAGCCTTCGGCATTGCCGGAACGGAAGCGTGCGTGCGGGAACTGCCGGGCCAGAAATCGGCCTAGTGCGGTCAGTGCTGCCTCGGCAGATGACGGAACGATACGAGTGCCTTCAAGGAGAATGACTGGAGTCATTTGCCGCTCAATGTGATCTGTGAAGTGGTCGTAGTCCGTTAAGTGCTTGTGCATAACTATCTATAGCTTTTTGCTAATTTTTATTGGCTATCAATTTGATTTAACACGACCTTACCAGTAAAACTGGCTGGAGAATTTCCTGGCCAACGCTGAAGGGATTCTATTGGGCAAGGCTCAGTTTACTCCATTCCAATCTGAAACATGTCTTCAAGGTCATGGCGGGAAAAGGCCTTGAAGGCGAGCATGGTCTCTGTTTTTACTATGGAATCAATGCCCAGCAGTTTTCTGGTCACAAGATCTGCCAGGGCTTCATTGGATGTAACTCTGGCAATGGCAATCAGGTCATAGTTCCCACTGACTGAATATACCTCTGAGATTCCGGGGAGTTCGGCAATCTGTTCCGCAACGGTGTTAATTTTGGTTCTTTCCACATTGATGAGAATAATCGAAGTCACCATACTGCCTCCTTATGGGTCTTTTTCTTGAGATGATTGGCCTTTTCTGTTTTTTGATCAGCCGTTATATGAAACCAAAATCCTCGCTAACCATTATATCTTTTTGAGATTGAAGATTGGATATAGAAAGGGGATTTTTCCAAAAAATATGAAAGGTGATGATGACTCTTTTCTTACCAGATAATTGAAGTTTTAAGAATAGTCGTTGATAAAATGCCGTAAATTCTTTAACAAGAGGTTGAAGGAATGGTGGGAATGTTCCCCACGCATTCAAAGCTTTCCCTGCCCCCCTGCAACTTTTTTCGTGAGGAATCTTATTCTTTCTGATGTCATCCCTCTATATTCATATTCCTTTTTGCCTTTCCAAGTGCCCTTACTGTTCTTTTCTGTCCTGGCCGAATCAGGATGGACTGCATCAACGATTTGTGGCGGCCTTGATGGTTGAGGCGGCCAGATTTCGGCACGATACAGCGATGTTCCCATTATCTACCCTGTTTCTGGGTGGTGGCACCCCCACCGTACTGGCCGGTGCGGAACTGGCTAAAATCGTACAAGGCTGTTCCGAGTTGTTTGGCCTGAGCCATCAGGCTGAAATCAGCGTCGAGGCCAATCCTAAGACCATTGATAAAAAAAAACTTGCCCTCCTGCGTTGTAGCGGGTTCAATCGCATCTCCATTGGGGTTCAATCTTTGCATGACCAAGAGTTGCACGGACTGGGCCGCCAGCATTCAGTCGCCGATGCTGTGACTGCAATTCGTTGGGCACGGGAAGCTGGTTTTGCGAATATCAATCTTGATCTAATGTATGGGCTACCTGGCCAGACACCCCTTTCCTGGCAACACACCTTGGAACAGGCTCTTGCTTTAGCCCCGCAACACCTCTCCCTGTATGAATTGACCGTGGAATGCGGTACTCCATTCCATCGCTGGCGGGAACAAGGCACCCTGCACCTGCCGGAAGAAGATGCTGTTGCCAGCATGGATCAACTGACCGCTTCGCTGTGCCAGCAGGCCGGGCTTATTCAGTATGAAATTTCCAATTATGCCCGCCCTGGATACGAATGCCGTCACAACATTAATTATTGGCAAAACGGTCAGTACGGGGGAATTGGTGCCGGTGCGGTTGCCTGTATTGCGGGCAGGCGACAACAAAAGACAAGTGATCCCCATCGTTATTGTGAATATATGGAATCGGGACAGTCGGTGGTACAGGAAGAGGAATATCTGGATGCGGAGGCCTCTTTTCGTGAGACCGTGGTCATGGGCTTGCGTATGGTGTGCGGGGTGTCTCAGATGACATTAAATCAGCGATATGGGCGAGATGTGGCTGGATATTACGGCGCCACCCTGACTCGACTTGTGGATCAGGGGTTGCTGGAATTAACCTCGGAACATTTGCGACTGACAGCTACCGGTCGCAGATTTGCCAATCAAGTGATGGCGGATCTGGTCTAATTCCATTTGTAAATCAAATATGCTCCCATAGTCTTAGGGACTTGGAGGTGAGACTATGGTGCGAACAGCAAGCGGAAAAGATCTCCTCAAAAAAAGCACAAACCGCTAAACAGTTAAATCGGGCACAAACAATTATCCTTCCTGTAGAGTAGGCTCTGTTCAAGCTATTCATGCACAACCTATTAATTAGTGCTTGAACGAAAACCCTATTTCTCTCGAACAAACATAATGTTACATTGCAATTCGAGCAGCGAAGATTTGTGGAATTTTGCTCTTTTTGTTACCATGTCACCTATTTTTCAGGTTTTGGCAGTAATATCTCAAAATCTTCGCCACCAAAATTATATCTAACAGCTTGTTTTGGTGAGTTTTATGCGGTTTTCGTTCAGGCACTAATTAACTGGCTTTTTCCATTTTCATTATTTCAAAAACCCCACAGGAATGTTTTTTCCGTCCATCCTTCCAGGCCAGACTCATGTCTTACTTTTACCCAATTGTTTTTTTGCTCTTTTGTGGCCAAAACAACACCATAATATGCCTGGCCAACTATGCGGTATTTGTTGCCAGGGCCGCTTCGTAAGTTGATTGTTTTATTTTTTCCTTTATTTACTTTGACAATAACATGGGGTTGATTATTGAGCAGGCTTGTTTGTATCCATCCACTGTCATTTTCAAAATCCTGAATTTTTGTCCACCCTCCTTTTTGGCTGAGAATTTTCACTGGAAATCCGCTACCATATTCCCATTTCACACTGTAGTTTTCACCGGGTCCTGTGCGAAGGCTGATTTTTTCACCCGTTGTGCTTTTCATTTCGGCCCATGCGGGAAGAGAAAAAAGCAGACTCAGAAAAGTGATGAGGATGGTGATTTTATTGGGGGTGAACATGGTCAATTGCCCTAAAGAGGATAAAAAGATATCATGATGACTTTCTCTTGTTGATCTTCAACTGTGATCTGGCTGCAGTTGAGGGGTTTTAGGTGTCCGTGGTTTTCTGGGTATAAGTGAAAGGGGAAGTCCGGCACAGTGAATGGATATGGCATCATAATGACAGGCTTCGGTCATACAGCGAAGACACAGAATGCATTCACTACTGTTGACATTTTTATTAAATTGAATATCCATCGGACACACCGATCGGCACGCTCCGCAATCTGTACATCGTTGTTTGTTCAAATGCAGTTGAAAAATACTGATTCTGTTAAATAAACCATAAAATGCCCCCAGGGGGCAGGTTGTTTTGCAGAATGGACGGCTGCTATATATACTCCAGATGAGAAACCAAAACATCCAGAACAGTTTGTTGTAAAAAAGATAGCCAAGGGTGGGACGGAGATCGGGTTGTAATATGATCATGGGAATGCCGGCCTCAAGGGTTCCTGCCGGACATATGAATTTACAAAACCAGGGTTTGCCTATACCCCACTGATCCGTTAGCATCAGCGGAAAGAGGATAACAAGACAGACAAGCATAAAATACTTGATATATCGTAAGGGCTGTGCGACTTGAAACTTTCTTCTGGACGGGATTTTGTAGAGGAGTTCTTGGAGCAACCCAAAGGGGCACAACCAGCCACAGGTTAATCTGCCAGTAAGGGATGCGATGATCCCGATGGTGCCAAAAACATAGGAACTGAAATAATAGGAGCCGGTCTCAATGGAAAATCGTACCCCCAGTAATAATTGTTGGATGGCTCCAAGGGGGCAATAGGTCGTTGATGCTGGGCATGAGTAGCAATTTAACCCTGGTGAGCAGAGGATTTTCAATGGCCCTTGATAAATATTCTTCGTCCAGGGAAAAAGGACAAAACTATTCGTGAGAATGGTAAAAAAAGTCTGCAGTAATTTTCTTAGCGTTTCCATGGAACTCACGAATATGTGTCATCAACAATGTTTGTTATTTTCGTTGTCATTTCAAGATGTATATCATCCTATGCCAATGCAATCCAGACAGATATTCCAAGCTTGTTCTAGGACTCGTTGAGGTTCGTTAAGGGCAACACCTATGAGAAAAAGGACAAGAGAAATCGTCAAGGGGATAAAACGATAGAGTATATGCAGTTTTTTTTTGCTGAGTTTATTCGTCATGGCGTGGATGAATGGATGGATGGGGATAATTTGTTTGTAACGGATTGAATTTTATCGCCAATGTGTATTGTTTTGTCCCTTCTATCGTCGATGGAGATCTGGGTGATTACTCGCATGGCCCCATCTTCGAAAGGAGTTTCATACAGAGCGCTGACGATGCGAAGAAGGTCGATGGCCTCGCCTTCAAGCAAGGTGCCCATATCGTTCAGAGAGAACGAGGCCCCCATTGCTGTCAGTCGCTGCTGGATACGGACAATGTAATCTCCCAGACTGGGCGTAGAGGTGCCTATGGGGATGATGGTAAGTTGGAGTATGGCCATGATATATTCCTGTCCTGTCTCAACTTATGAGACCGACGATTCTCTCGAGATCGTCTATGGAATAGTATTCGATCTCGATTTTTCCCCGTCCACCATTATGAGAGATATGCACCTTGGAATGAAAAATGTTGGTTAGTTGATTGCTGAGCGTTGTGCAATAGGATTGTGGGATTTCTGGTGCCGTATCATGATGGAGGGTGCGGATTGTTTTTTCTGTTCCACCGATTTTGGGAATATTTTTCTCGGCTTGTCGTACTGAGAGATTTTTTTGAATAATATGATCACGAAGTTCACGCAGTTCTATGGGTGTATCAAGAAGGCGAAGAAGGACTCGGGCATGTCCTTCGGTGAGCGCTCCTTGCTGCAGATCATCGTGAATATATTGGGGAAGCTGCAGTAATCTCAGCATGTTAGTGATAGTTGACCGTTTCTTTCCCACCCGTTGCGCCGTCTGCTCTTGGGTATAATGAAATTTTTCAATGAGCTTGCTATAGGCCTCTGCCTCTTCAATGACATTGAGATCTTTTCTTTGAATATTTTCGATCAGTGCCAACTCCAAGAGAGAATCGTCGTTGTCAACGGTACGGATGATAACGGGCACTTTTTTGAGTCCAGCCCGTTGGGCCGCTCTGAGCCTTCTTTCACCAGCAATAAGCTGATATACCCCGTCTATTTCGGAAGCGACCACGAGGGGCTGGATAATACCATGTTCGGAGATCGATTGGGTGAGTTCTTCTATACCCTCTTCTGCAAAATGGGTCCGAGGTTGATGTTTGTTGGGAATAATATGTTGAATATCACATTCCAGACCTCGTAAACAACATGCCAAAAGCGTCATTTTTTTTGGACATTTGTTATTGGCTCTTCGCCGACCTCAACGACTA
>DYDK01000104.1 GCA_020717935.1 Desulfocapsa sp. | reverse complement strand
TGAGGTCGGCGAAGAGCCAATAACAAATGTCCAAAAAAAATGACGCTTTTGGCATGTTGTTTACGAGGTCTGAACTATATAACCTGCAAAGAAACAGCCTGTCTCTCAAGCTTACCCACAAGCATGCGTGTTTTTTTAAGAGAGAATTAACAACTTATTCCATTTCTCAATCACAATCAAGATGTGAACGGGAAGGCAGGTGAGTAGCGACGAGACAGTACACGAAGTACGGCGAGGAGCAGCGCAGCCGACAAAGTGCACGCTTGATTGAGAAATGGAATTAGAATGCGCGAAAGTTATTGCCTACTGATTGGCGGGCCGTTTGGCGTGGTCGGTATTCAAACAATGAAAGTGAGAGTCATATTATGAAAAATTCACCTAAAAAGAGCGAGAAGTAACGAGTCAATCATGCTGATTAAACCTGTAAATATCAAAAGTGAAGACGGCGAGCGTGTTATCGCCACCCTGTTGCATCGTTTTCAACCGGCGGGGGATTCTTGCCGGGAGATAGTGGCCGGGATTCTGGCGGCGGTGCGGGAGTGCGGCGATGCGGCGGTGCTGGAATATACGAGAAAGTTCGATGCCCCGGATCTGAACCTGGCCGACATGCAGGTCTCCACTGCCGAGATGCTTGCGGCCTATGATCTGGTCGATGAAGCCTTTCTTTCGACCCTGACTCTGGCTATTGAACGGGTACAGAGCTTTCATGAGCGGGAGATGGAGGATTCCTGGATGCAGACCCGAGAAAACGGCACCATCGTCGGTCGTCTGGTGCGACCCGTGGATGCGGCGGGTCTCTATGTACCGGGCGGGCAGAGCGGTTCCACGCCATTGGTGTCTTCAGTATTGATGAACGGCATTCCCGCAGGCATTGCCGGGGTGGGCCGTCGGGTGATGCTGACTCCGCCCAACAGCGAGGGCAAGATCAGTCCCCATCTGCTGGTGGCGGCCCAGGAGATCGGGATCACCGAGATCTTCAAGGCCGGCTCGGCCTGGGGGATTGCGGCCCTGGCCTATGGCACGGAAAGCATTCCAGCGGTGGATGTCATTGTCGGACCCGGCAACCGGTTTGTGACCGAGGCCAAGTCTCAGGTCTCCGGCCAGGTGCGTATTGATATGATCGCCGGGCCTTCCGAGGTGTTGATTGTGGCCGATGCCGGTGCCAAGGCCAATCATGTGGCGGCTGACATGCTGGCTCAGGCTGAGCACGATCCCCTGGCCCTGGCTATGGTGGTGACCACGGATGCGGCGCTGGCCGCAGAAATTCCCGCCGAGCTTGAGCGTCAACTGGCCAAGCTGTCACGGCAGGAGATTGCCCGCAAGTCCCTGGCGGATCGCGGGGTGATCCTGATTGCCGATACCCTGGAAGAGGCCATTGATCTGGCCAATGAGATCGCTGTTGAGCATCTGGAGCTGATGATAGCCGACCCTTGGGCCCAGGTGCCGCGGATCCGTCATGCAGGGGCCATCTTTCTCGGGGCCTATACCCCGGAGGCGGCCGGCGATTATCTGGCAGGTCCCAACCATGTCCTGCCCACCATGGGCACCGCCCGTTTTTCTTCCGCCCTCGGGGTTGAGACCTTTCTGAAGAAGAGTTCCATCATCAGCTATTCAGAGCAGGCCCTGATCGAAGATGCGGATCATATCCGGCTGCTGGCCAACCTCGAAGGCCTGACCGCCCATGCCAATTCGGTGACGGAACGCCTGCAGGATGCTGGAAGGAAAGAACAGTGACAGCGACGAAGTTTGATTTCTGCGACCAGCTCCAGCAGGGATGCGCCGTGTTAGGAATTGACCTTGATGGAGCGGCGGTGGAGCGCTTGGGTGTCTATTTTGCTGAACTTGTGCGCTGGAGCCAGAAAATCAACCTGATTGCCAAGGGGGCTGCGGATTTCGAGATTGTGGAGAATCATTTTCTCGACTCCCTGACTCTCCTTCCCCTGCTCGTTACTGCTAAAAATCCGCATCTTCTTGATGTGGGCACTGGCGCTGGTTTCCCGGGTCTTGTCTGCAAGGCCGCTATGCCCGCTCTGGCCGTGACTCTGCTTGAACCGCGACTGAAACGGGTCTCGTTTTTACGCCATATTATCAGGTCGTTACATCTTGGCGGCGTAGAAGTCATCGCCGGACGCATCGAAGATGAAGTTCTCTTGCCATCAACCACTCGTTTTACCCATATCACCAGTCGGGCCGTGGCCGATATGGGAGAATTCTTGGCAATGGTGGGTCGTCTGTGCCATCCCCAGACCACGGTTATCTGCATGAAGGGGCCGAAATGGCAGGAAGAGTTGCATCTTCTGCACCAGAAACAGCCGTCTCTTCCTCTCCGCCATAGTGCCACCCGTGAATTCCAGCTTCCCACAACTCAGGCCCATCGGGCCTTGTTGTCATTTTCGCGATAAAAGCAGATTCCTGGCGATGAGTAACAGGTGATGATGAAGATTTTCCATAACTCTTTCTTCGTTGCTGGTGTCTTGCTGTTGTTGGCGCTGTTTTTCAGCGGCCCCCGGGTGGATATGGAGGCCACGATTGCCCCTCTGGTTCTGCCACCCGATCTTGACACCTATCTGGCCCGAAAAGAGGCTGCCTATGGTGATATTGTCCCCGGCACGGAAAAAAAGATCGTCTGGGCCGGTGTTCCAGGGCAACAGACACCCCTGTCCCTTGTTTATATCCACGGTTTTTCTGCAACTCGCCAAGAAACGGCCCCCCTGGCGACCCTGGTTGCCGAAAAGCTTCATGCCAACCTCTACTTCACTCGTCTGACCGGCCATGGTCGCGGGAGTGAGGCCATGCTTGATGGCAGTGTCAAAGCCTGGGTTAATGACATGCACGAGGCAATGGAGATTGGTAAACGATTGGGACAGCGGGTGGTCGTGATGGGCTGTTCTACCGGAGCAACCTTGGCAGTCTGGCAGGCGGCGCAGGAAAAGAGTGAAGAAAAGAGTGAAGATCTGGCGGCCCTAGTGTTGATGTCACCGAATTTCGGGCCGGCTGATCGGCGAACTACCATCCTGACCTGGCCCTGGGGGGCACAGTTGGCTGAATTGCTGGTGGGTAAAACCCGAAGCTGGCAACCGAAGAATGAGGCCCATGGCCGATTCTGGACCCATTCCTATCCGGTGCGGGCCTTGGCGCCAATGATGGGGTTGGTGAAAATGGTTCGTTCTTTTAATTTAGAGATGATCACGCCCCCTACATTGATCATTTACTCCTCGAAAGATACAACGGTTGACCCCACCGCGATTGAGACGGCCTTTCATGCACTGGGTGCAAAACAGAAGAAGCTCCTCGCCTCTACTGAGGCCGGAGACAGGGATCAACATGTCCTGGCCGGAGATATTTTGTCACCAGATTCGACGGTCCCGCTGGCAACCGCAATTATTGATTTTCTGAGGAGATGACAAGGGAATCGCTGTCGGCCTGATTGGCGGTGTTTTTTGTGGTTGAATGACTGTTTTTAGGATAAATGTATCTGTTCTGTTGCTGTTTGATGCGCTTCAGGGCGCCCTTCATTGAATGTATGCCGTCTATTCCATGGTGGAACGGAAACGGCCTTCGGTAAAAAAAGAATCTGCAATCTGCAAAAAATAAGGGGGAAAACATGAAGAAAATTGCCGTATTAGCTGGTGATGGCATTGGTCCGGAAGTGATGGCGGAAGCGATTAAGGTCTTGGATGCGGTGCAGAAAAAGTTCTCCTTTGATCTGAGTTATCAGTACGCCGATGTCGGGGGGCTGGCCATTGACAATTTCGGTGAGGCCCTGCCGCCATCAACTCTGGAATTGTGCGAAAAGAGTGACGCCATTCTCTTTGGCTCGGTGGGTGGCCCCAAGTGGGAGTCATTGCCTCCGGCCCAGCAGCCGGAACGGGCGGCCCTTCTGCCCCTGCGCAAGCATTTTGATCTTTTCTGCAACCTGCGACCGGCCAGAATTTTCAAATCGCTGACCGCTGCCTGTCCATTGCGGGCCGATATTGTCCGCGATGGTTTTGATATCCTTTGTGTACGGGAGTTGACGGCTGATATTTATTTTGGCGTACCCAAGGGACGAGAGGGATCAGGACCGGATGAGCGGGCCTTTGACACCATGGCCTACACCCGTTTCGAGATTGAACGCATTGCCCGCATGGCTTTTGAAGCCGCACGATTGCGCCGCAAGAAAGTGACCTCTGTGGATAAGGCCAATGTTCTCACCACCATGGTTTTGTGGCGGGAGGTGGTGATCGGTATTGCCAAAGAGTATCCCGATGTGACCCTCAATCATATCTATGTCGATAATGCCACCATGCAGCTTGTCCGCGATCCGCATCAGTTTGATGTCATGCTCTGTGGCAATATGTTTGGCGATATTATTTCTGATGAGGCCGCCATGCTCACCGGCTCGATGGGTTTGCTGGCCTCGGCGAGTATCAATGCCCAAAAATTTGGGATGTATGAACCGGCCGGCGGCTCGGCCCCTGATATTGCGGGCAAAGGCATTGCCAATCCCATCGCCCAGATTTTGTCGGCGGCCATGATGTTACGCTATAGTTTTGGAATGGATAAAACTGCCGATGCCATTGACGCTGCGGTGGAAAAAGTTCTTGATGCCGGAATTCATACCGCTGATATTGCCATCGACAAGACCCGGGTGGTCAATACCGCTGGTATGGGTGATGCCATTGTTGCTGCCCTGATTGCTTGAACCTAAAAACGGCGATTTATGGTATCAATATTTCTCAATTGTAAAGTGAGAACTTTTTGGAAATATCTCAGTTCTAAGAAAAAATGATAATGGAGAACACACACTAAATGCCAACGGTAGGCAGGTTCCCCTTTTCGCCGGTCATTGCAAGGACTTTGATTTATGACCCAAACCCATCAATCCCCTCAAAAAATCATTGAAGTGTCAGCTGCTTATTGTTGCAAACTCTGCAATTCGCCCGAACCATTGCATCCATGCTCGCATGTCATTCCACAATGGATGTATAAAATGCTGCCCATAGACGCACGATGTATGAAAATTGCGTCATCGTATGCGAAAGAATACGAACAAAAATCTCAAACAGGAATCTATGGAAAGTATGTCTGTAAAAAATGCGAAGATCGCCTTGCCGCTTGGGATGATTATGCAGCGACAGTTTTACAGCGAAAACCGGTTGTTACTGCTCAAGGTTTAGATTTCGGGCAATACGATTACAACAGACTTGCTCGGTTTTTTCTTTCAGTCCTATGGCGGGCACATTCCTGCGAACACAAATTCTTTGACAAAGTAGACCTTGATTCACACACATTATCATTGACCAAATGCCTTCTCAATGACAATGCTGAAAATTTAAAAAATTTTGATGTCATTCCAACCTGGTCATCAAATATCCTTACCTTTGCTGTGATGACGCCAATCAAGGTTTTGGTTGAATCCATTCCGTACTGGCAACTATACCTACCACTGTTTCAGGTACTTATCAAAGTGGTTCCAAGACCGGGCGCCGCTTGCCTGCAACCGATCATGATGATCGAAAGCAAAAACCTTTGCATGATTGAAAAAACGTTCACCGAATTTAACGAAATTCACATCGCCGAGCGGGTATTCAAAGAGAATATGAAGAAAAAATGGGAACATTAAGAATTTTTACACGAATTTAGATACAGGTGCACTAAATGGACACATTGGATAATTGGTTGGATGACTGGTTGGAGAAATTCCTCTTCTTTCACACCAGAAGCATTAAACCAGATGGTCGGCCTTTGTATGCTTATAAATGCCGTGACAATGAATATGAACAACTAAAGTCCTATGTCATCACTGCAATATCTCAGCTCTTCAAGGGTAGATGGCCTAGGCCCCACCTTGAAGCACTTTTTTGTCTTTATGCTGCTGAAACCTGGCGGAGGCGACATGCTGGTGGTCCATGGAAATGGGAAACCGTTCTTGCCGAATTCGGGCAAGTTGCACCAGACCATAACTGGCTTCGTGTAACGATTAATAGAGGGATGTTATGGTGGGGAAGGCCGTTGCTACACAATCAAATCGGGCACCGCGAATTTCTATTAACCATCGCCTGCGAGGGAGGGTTGCCACTCCTTCTATTGAAGAATGAAAACACACATCTTAACCGCTATTTCCGCCAATTGCTGTCAAGCTATCACCGAGAAAAACACACGTCTGAATGCAATGTAAACACATTGGCGCGCCACTGTTCCCACCTTCTCCCACGCTCATTGCGCCATGACATAGTATTTAGTGCCTGAACGGAAACCCCCTCTCGTCGAGTTTTACGCAGGGGATTTGTGCATAGGCTCACATGCTTGTGGTGCTAATTTTATTTTTTACTGACAGCGCAACAGTACATGGTTGTTTTTGGTGTTTTTTACCGTTTTTTAAACGCACCTATCCTGTACTCCG
>DYDK01000103.1 GCA_020717935.1 Desulfocapsa sp. | reverse complement strand
CAATGTAACATTATGTTTGTTCGAGAGAAATAGGGTTTTCGTTCAAGCACTATTTATGCTCCCCAACGCCAGTCTCACCCACTTTGGTATCCTCTGCTCCACCCTGCACAACGCCTGGATGCGGACGGTCTGTGGACGGCTGAAAAGCGACTACCGTTACTCCAACACCATCGTCTATAACAACTTCCCCTGGCCCACCTCGCTGTCCTCGGCCCACACGGCAAAGATCGAAGCGGCGGCGCAAGCCATCCTCGACGCACGGGGTGCCGAAGAATCCCGCTGCGCCGCCCATGGGCAAAAATGCTCCCTGGCCACCCTCTACGCCCCCGGCAATATGCCCATCGGTCTAGTCAAGGCCCACGCCGCCCTCGATAAAGCCGTTGACGCCGCCTACGGCTACAAGGGGATGAACAATGACGCCGAGCGAGTCGCCTTTCTGTTTGCCCGTTATGAGGAGTTGCTTGCGGAAAATGCTGTCAATGTCTCATTTTGACATCCTGTAATCGAACGATTACAAATAAGAGATGAACAGAATCAAGACCACGCCGGAATTTGATAAATGGCTTGCCGGCTTGAAAGACCGGATGACCACGCAGCGATTGAATGTCCGCCTCCGCAAGGCCATGCTTGGAAATCTGGGGGATGTCAAACCGGTTGGCCACGGCATCTTCGAAATGCGTGAACATTTCGGCCCTGGCTGGCGCATCTATTGTGTTTAACGAGGCCCAACGCTGATTGTCATACTTGGCGACGGAGCCAAGTCAACGCAAGAAGCCGATATTGCAAAAGCTGTGCTCATAGCCGCAACCTTTGAGGAACAATCATGATCAAAAAAATAAACCCCGAAACTTTGCCTGATTTTGATCCGGCTCAACACCTTGAAACCAGTGAGGACATGGTAGCCTATCTGTCCATTGTCATGGAAGAAGATGACCCGGCCCTGGGAGATTTAGCCCGTGCCCGTGGCATGGCAGAGGTCGCCAAGTCCGCAGGCGTAACCCGTGAAGCCCTGTACAAGGCTCTCCGGCCAAACACCCACCTCCGCTTTGAAACCATCAGCAAGGCCTGTAAATCCCTTGGCCTGCGCCTGCATGTTGAGCCAGCTCATTAAAAAAGCGCACTCTTCCCATAAAACCGATAACCAACCGGCCTCTTCACAACCATGAAAATTCTCTCTAAAAAACCTTTAACGATCCTTTAAATCTTCCTGATTTCACTCTGATTCCCATGCGGCGTATGGGCATCAGAATAACGCCCTGTTTCTCCCTTCTTGCTGGAGGCAGCCATGCTCGATTATTTCCTCTTTCCCTTGATTGCTGTTGTCATGTCCATGAACACCATCAATAAAGTACATACTGTCACAAAAAACACCTGGGCATCTGGACTTTCCGGAATATTCGCCTTTCTCTTTACCATGTGGATGGCCGGACATATCGTTTATGGCTTGATCCTTACTGCCATCGGGTTTGTAGCACTCATAAAAGCAGGAGCCCCTGATGATGACGAGAGGACACATTTGCTGAGGGAGTCATGAAGAGCCGTTCTAAAATAAATGCGCCACATGGGAACGAGGAGAACTGTACGGCATGACTCTTCACCGTACGGCCTGTACTGCCCCGTCGCGATTCCGTAAGCTGTTTCCGTGTAATGGCAACTCATGAAGAACACCGTAAAACAGGGCGTTGAGCTGTGGAAGAACCGCCTCTCTGAATGTCCGTTGAGGGTTCATCTTTTCCAGACGGGCTAATTCTTGCTCTATAAAATCGTGGATACATGAAATTGGCTCGGAAAGGCCCATTTCTGGAGCGGCTCGTTTTGTGACCAGAAGAGACTGAATCGCATCGGTAAGAATCGGTTGTTCTTCGATCAGATGAAGCAATTTGTTAAACTCAATGAGGGCAGTTTTTTCGCTCCTGTTTCACCGGTGCCACTCACAAGCGCTTGCATTGTTGTCAAAAGGGTTGGCTATACCAGCAATACATCCTTGATGCAGTAAGCAGGGAGTTTCAAGGGAGGTGGTTCCACTTCAATTTGCAGGATGCTGTTCATGGGGATGATTTGCACCTTGCTGCCCAGATCAATAAACAGGTGTTTGGCTTCAAGCGCTGCTTGAAGTTTTTGGAGCATCACAGAATTTTCTTCATCGGTCAACTGCCGCTTAAAGGCATAATGTTCCTGAGTTCCATCAATTAATTTGACCGTCATTCGCACCTTCTCTGTCGTATTCATGCCCGATTTTCTCCTATGTTGAGGAATGTTCCTTTCTTCATTGTTACGGAACGACTGATTTTCCCATTGCCATGCGTTCTGTTACCTGTCCCCCAAAAAACCTTCGACCATATCCACTTCCCTTTTGCTCCCGATAATCAGCGACACTCGTTCGTGAAGCTGGCTGGGCTGCAAATCCAGGATCCTCTGCCCTTTATCGGTGATGGCCAGTCCGCCTGCCTGTTCGGCCAGAAAGGCCAGGGGAGAGGCCTCATACAAGAGGCGCAGTTTACCTTTGGGTTTTGCCGGATTGCGGCAATCGCTGGGGTAGAGAAAGACCCCGCCGGTAATCAGGTTGCGGTGGAAGTCGGCAACCAGCGATCCGATATAGCGGGAGCTGTAAGGACGACCAGATTCCCCGTCAATTTCTTTGAGATACTGCACGAATTCTCGCATCTCTGGCCGCCAATAATTAAAATTACCTTCATTCACGGAGAAATACTTACTTTTTTCGGGAATACGGATATTTTCGTGGGAAAGAAAAAACTCACCGACACTAGGGTCAAGGGTAAACCCATGCACCCCGTTGCCCGTGGAATAGACCATCATGGTCGAAGAACCATAGATGATATATCCGGCGGCCACCAGCTTGCTTCCTGGCTGAAGGAGATCGTCCTGAGTGCCTTGCCCGCTCTCGGTACTGCGGCGATGGATCGAAAAAATGGTGCCGATGCTGACATTGACATCGATATTGGACGAGCCATCCATGGGGTCAAAAGCGAGGGTGTATTTCCCTTCATATCCTTCCCGTACCGGAATGATATCGTCATCTTCCTCGGAGGTCATGACACAGATATAGCCGCTTCTCGCCATTCTCCGTTTGATGGTGTTGTTGGCAAATTCATCGAGCTTCTGGACTTCTTCGCCCTGAATATTGGTTTTGCCAGAGACACCAATGACATCAGCAAGGCCGGCCATATTGACCTCGGCGGAGATAATCTTGCCAGCAACAATCAATTCGGTCAACAGTCCCGACAGATCACCAGTGGCCTCACGGTGCATGTGCTGGCTGTCCATTATATGCCTGATGACGGTCATTCCCACGGGTCGTTTCATTTTTTCTTTTCTCCTGATTGAAGTTGACTGGTTGCAGTTGGACGGGGGTCTCGTTTCATAGCCTCTTTTTTCCAGCCCCGCACCAGCTCCAGTAAGGTTCTGACCCCAACACCTGATGGGCCTTTGGGAATATAGGATTTTTCAGTAAATTCCCAGGCGGTGCCGGCAATGTCGAGATGGGCCCACGGGGTATCGCCCACAAATTTTTGCAGATAGGCAGCGGCGGTGATGGTTCCGGCGGATTTACCGCCGCTGTTTTTCATATCAGCCACCTGAGATTCGATCTGCTTACTGTATTCCGGGCCCAAAGGCAAGCGCCACAAAGGCTCCCCGCTTCGTTCTCCGGCGGCCAGGAGACGAGCGGCCAGATCATCATCAGTGGCCAGTAAACCCGTCCGGTGATGACCAAGGCCAACAATCACGGCGCCGGTCAAGGTGGCAAGATCAATAACACAGTCGGGCGTGAATTTTTCAATGCCATAGGCCAGGGCATCGGCAAGGATCATCCGGCCTTCGGCATCGGTGTTGACAATCTCGGAAGTCAGTCCATTATAATGAGTGATGATGTCCCCTGGTTTGACTGCTGCCCCGCCACCCATATTATCTGTCGCCGGCACAATGGCAACGATTCCCAGATCAGGCCGTTCTTCACCCACTGCCTGCATCAGGGCCATGACCGCTGCCCCGCCGCACATATCATACTTCATGTCTTCCATGCCGGCTGCCGGTTTGAGGCTGACCCCACCGGAATCGAAGGTAAGCCCCTTGCCCACCACCAGCAGGGTTTGCGTCGTATGCGCCGGTCGGTATTCAAGAAGCACCATCTTCGGCGGCTCGACCGATCCCTGATTGACCGCCAGGATACCACCCATTCCCAATCGTTTCATGTCGGCTTTCTCTAAAACTGCACATCTCATTCCATATTTTTGAGCAAGCATTCGGCCATGATCGGCAAAATGAGCAGGAGTCCAGCTGCTACCCGGCTCATTGGCCATGTCCCGAGCCCCACGAGCGGCAAGGGCCGCCACCTGACCAGCCAGCATCCCTTTTTTAAGGGTACTGGAATTCACCCTCACCGCAAAGCAAACTTCGTCAATCCCTTGATACGACTCGTTTTCAGGATCCTTCTTTTTATATTTATCAAAACGATAATCCCCGAGCACACAGCCTTCCGTCAAGGATTCAATCAGTTCATTTGCCGCGAGCCCCATTATTTCAGGAAGATGAATCATGAGGCTGCCAGCCTTAACTCTTGCTGCCTGCTGGGCAATAGTCCCACCGGTCAAACGGCAGATCTCACGCAGTTCATCACTCTTTTGATCGCCGTCAATAATGCCCAAGCCTACCAGCAATAAGCGTTTAGCAGAGAATGAAAGTTCGCCTTCCCCTTTTTCTGTCATGGTCTGGGGATACAGGAGCAAACACTCACCGGTCTTGGCGCTGAATTCGCCAAGAGGGGCCATATGTGCGAGTAAACTCAGAACCTTTTCGTTTTCGCACCGAAAGCTCCCCTCACTTGAGCGCTCAAGGCAATACACGATCAGATCGCCCGTGAACCTTTCTGTTTTTTTCTCACTGATACTGAACTGAGTGCTTTTCACTGTTCATTCCTCTTCTTGTTGATAGGCAAATAGTATTAAATTTTGAAGCCAAACTTCTTTCCAATTGAAAATCCCCCTTATTCAAGAGTATATGCTATAATATAAATATCAGGGAATGTTAAGCGGCATAGTGAGAAAAAACGGCATACAATGGGTGTTGTCAGTCAATCCATCTGCGCCTGTTTGTGTGCCTGCAATACCATTTCTTTTCAACCACATTTTTCAGGAGGACATGAGTGATCTCCACCTTTATTACTGCTGTTACACTGTCTCTGCTTACTTCGTTTTGCTGTTCTTTATTTGAAGCGGTTCTCTATACGATCACCACCAGCCAGGTGGAGATGCTGAAAAAAACAGGGCGCCGATCTTCCACCCTGCTTACGGCTTTACGCGCGGACATCAACCGGCCCATTACTGCCATCCTCTCCATGAACACCGTCTCTAATACCGTCGGGGCCACCGTGGCCGGCGTCTCGGCGGCCAGTGTCTTCGGCGAGCAGAACCTGGTCTATTTTTCCATCTTCTTTACCCTCTCCGTCTTGATCTTTGCCGAAATTATCCCCAAGACCATCGGGGTCAACTATGCGGTGATGCTGGCCCCCATTATTGCCAGACCGCTTGCGGTGATGGTGATGGTGCTCAGACCGGTTATCTGGCTATGTCAGTGGATTACTCGCCTTATTCCCCACAACAAAGGTGGTAATCACATCACGGCGGAAGAACTGCGCACCATAGCTTCTCTCTCCCTCCAGTCCGGTCAGATTGAAGTTGATCAGGAACGGGTCATCAATAATATCCTGAAACTTGGAAACAAAACGGTTCGTCAGGCGATGACGCCACGAACAGTCTCGTTTTTACTGGAAAGAAACATAACCATTGCCGAGGCCATGACTCTTGACGAGAGGCTCAGTCGCCATAGTCGCATCCCGCTTTATAATAAAAATTTAAATGACATAGTGGGCATTGTCCTTTACAAAGATATTTTGCGAGCGGCGGCCCAGCATAAAGACACCTTGTTACTGGCCCAGCTCATGCTTCCCGTTCATTTTGTGGCTGAAACAGCCCCGCTCAATCGGGTACTCATGGATTTTTTTGAACGAAATCAGCATCTTTTTGTGGTAGTTGATGAGTATGGGGCCATGACCGGAGTGATTTCTCTGGAGGACATTCTGGAGGAAATTGTGGGCCGTGAGATCACGGATGAGTCTGATAAGGCCAAAAATATGCGGGAGTTGGCCAGAAGCCAATATCAATCGGCATCATTGGCAAGCAGCAACGATAAAGAGTGATTCTGCCAAAATCCCAGCACGCTACACCATCATAAATCAGGAGTAAGGATGTATTCGTTCAGTATAAAACCAGGCTGGGTTCAGCTTGCGGCCACAGTTGGATTCTTCTTTTTTATCAAATTTTTTCTCTCTTTTCAGACCTCGTCAATCATGGATAAGCAATAGCCTTGGAACCCTCTGTTTCATTG
>DYDK01000102.1 GCA_020717935.1 Desulfocapsa sp. | reverse complement strand
AGGGTTATTGGAGTGCGATCTCGTCCGTAGGGATTCGGTGGATGCGCTGACGCTTATGCTTATTCCAATTCGCTTTCAAGTTGATACAACGCTAATGCGCCTTCCCTTATAAGTAACGGCAGAAAGGAGTTAGTTAGTCTCATCTTGAAAGCGAATTGGAATTATACCCCAAGAGTACTTCCTGCGGGGCGTCCACCCTGCCACTACCATTGAAGACTGAAGGATGAAGGATGAAGGTAAAACGGAAGGGCCAGAGGCCCATGTGCAGTAACCTTCAGTACTCTTGGGGTTAAGCGTCGGCAAATGGTAACTTGGTAACTTGGTAATTTCCAAATCCCTTATCATTCCCACCATGCAGTACCAACAAAAAAGGTCGGCCCCCTGAGCATATACGCAGAGGGCCGACCATCAATACCCAACCAAAATCTACTCGGGTTCCTTATTTATACGAGGTATTGTTACTCATATCCTTCCGGGAATCCATATTCAAGACGCCATTGGCTACGGCCTGTTTAGCCCATTCCTGAAGCAGGGTCGCCTTGAAGGTCTCTTTCTCAGCCGTAAGCTTGACCATGTCTACCCCGGCCAGGGCCTGGGCGCTCTCCTTGGTCGAGAAGTCAGGGGCGATATAATCCACCGCACCGTGTTTGGCCAGGACCTTGACCAGCTTCAGGCGCGCAGTCTGGGCCTGTTCATTGGCCACTGACAACAGACGCAGGGTTTCATCAGGGGCATGGAAGAAGTTCCCGTGACCGGCAACGGCCATATCCCACTTCCACTGACTATGACGGATATCCTGTTGCAGGTCCTTCATCTCCTCTTCCGTGGCTCCCAGCTTCCAGGCCTCTCCGGCCTCAAGGTGGGCCTTGGCCAGATTATCCATGGCAAACTTCGCCAACTGCTCTTTCTTCTCCAGTTTGATCTTGACCACTTCCTTAAACTCCGCCTCGGTCTCCTGATGACAGGTCAGACAGGTATTTGCGACATCGTTGAGCGGGCTCTGGATCTGATGATTGGAGTACTTGACCGCGCCTTCCTGTCTATACGGCATATGGCAATCGGCGCAGGCCAGGCCCCGACGGGCATGAATGCCCTTGGTGAACACCTCGTAGTCAGGATGCTGGGCCTTGAGCATTGGGGTCTTGCTGATCTGATGGGTCCAGTCGCTGAACTTGATGTCGTCATAATATTTTTCCATCTCTTCCACGCTCAGGCCGTTTTGCCAGGGGAAGGTGACGACCATGGCCGTCTTCTTGGCCTTAGCCGGATCAGTCGCCTTCGGATCATCCCACTCGGTCTTCTTGAAATAATATTCAGAATGGCACTGGGCGCAGACCAGCGAGCGCATATCCTGATGGGTGGAATCAGCCAGCTTGACCCCGCTGGCCTCCAGCCCGTTTTTCAGATAGGGACGGGTCAGGGTGAGATTGGCGGTCTTGCTGTCATGGCAGTCACCGCAACCAATGGGGTTGACGATCTCCTGGCCGTATTTGGCCCACTTGCCGGTGAAGTATTCGAGCTCGCCCACCTTTTCGATCATCCTCGGCACATCGGGAGACTTGCAGCTCCAGCAGGCCGTGGGCAGTGGGCCGGTCATCGCGTCAATGGGTGCGCCGGTGCGCAAGGTATTGGTCACATCCTGGATGGCATAGAAGTGACCGCGCGGGGCATTGTAATCCTTGGAAAAGGCATACCCGGCCCACAAGACGGCAATCTGTGGGTTTTTCTTGATCTGGTCATCGATCTTGTCGTTCTGTTTGGTCTTTTTCCAGGAATCGTACTCGCGGGGAAAGTATTTTTCCCAGGCCTCATTTTTACTCTCCACCCCTTGTTCCTTGACCACCGGGCTGGTATTGATCGTCTTTCTCTCTTCGGCCTTGCTGTTAATGGAATTGGCCAGCAACAGCATCGAACCTACCGCCACCGATGAACCTGCAAGTAACAATGTATATTTATTCATATTATTTCACCATCCCTCCCTTTTTTTATTTCAACTCTCGCACGCCCAAATTATTTGGTGTCGCGGCCAGATTTCTCGCCATGCCATGGGGCACATCCCGATGACAATCCCAACATTTTCTCTCCACCTGCACCTTGCCCGTAAAGTCATGATATCTGTCGCTGTTGGCCAGGATCGTTCCGGTGACCACGGCATGGCAGGAGACACAGTTGGCCTGCACCCGATCCGCGGCATGATCGCTGATCTGAATCCGCTGGGCAAAGGTGTTCATGGTAAAGGCGCGGGAATGGTTCCAGCCGTCCCGCATCTTGGCCAGATATTTGTCCACAACACTCCCGGTTGGCAGATGGCACTGGATACAGGTGACATTCCGGGCATGAGAACTGTGCTGCCAAGTCGCATAGGAAGTATTCATGACATGACAGTTGATACAGGCCTTGGGATCGGCAGACAGATACGACAAGGCCCGTGACGCATTCAACAGATAGACGAACACGCCGATTGCGACCACGAAAGCCGCTATGGAACTGTATACTAATAGTTTCCCTGTTTTCATGTCGTAGAATCCTGACAAAATGGATAAGTAACTGATACGGTTACATGATAATCAACCTGGCGAACCGGCTTCCCTTGTTTCTTTCCTGATATGCCCCTCATCGACTCACCTCCTTTACGCCATAATAATTTCAATTCTGAAAAGAAGACCTGCTATTCTCATATCACCCATGACTGCAATAAGCAAACCAGGATAGCCATTTCTTTTTATTACACCATTAACAAACTGATAAAATAGAATAAATATACATCTCTCATCTAAAAACTTCAAAATCATCCAGATCCGCCGGTGCTACCCCAAGGTAGCAATGCGAAGCGCTGGTGTTACCATAAAGTATCACCACTGTTTTGTGGCCCGACTGAATACCTGTCCTCGCCGTTCTGTAACCGACTCACCGCCTGTGTCTCATCATGGCTACTGTCCACGCAAGTAAGAGTCGAACGCGTTGCCGGAAATGGGACATGGCTCATGTTCGCTGCGCACTCAAACACGGCAACCTTGCTACCGAATGGTTACATCACCGGATGCGCCAAGACTGCGAATCACACTGCCACCATCATCAGCAACCCCTTGCGTCCAAGAAAAACATCTTTAATTTCATCATGATGCCCGACAATCAACTCTCAAGGCCGGAAAGATTGCAATGGTATGGTTCACTTATTGCATCTTTGTTTGTCAATCAGTTCTTCAAGAGATACCGTTTTTCCCTCTCGCCTTCCAAGATAAATCCAAAAAGGCCGGATCGTTCCCAAGACAACTCAATCATATATCGTCCGCAAAGGAGGTGAACCGAACAAAGGCCGATGCCGACCGCCATCTGATAGCGCCACCAGTTATCCACCCTATTTTTCAGGAGGTTCACGATGCGTATGAATTCCCGCCTTACCCTGCTCCTTGCTTTCCTCTGCATAGTCGGTACCTGCGCCGATGTCCAGGGGGCCAAAAGTAAAGTTTCCAAGACCAGCAACCATCCAGAGATCACCGAGCAGGAAAAACTCACCGACTGCGCCGAATGCCATCAGCAGGCGACACCTGATGTCCACAAGCAGTGGTTCGACTCGTCCCACGGAATCGGCATGGTCAAATGCTATCAATGCCACGGCACTTATGAAAATTTCAAAAAAACCCCGGCCATTTCAGACTGCGCGGTCTGCCATGCAAACATGGTGGGCAAATGCCCCAAGGACAAACCATGCTGGGCCTGTCACACCCCCCATTCATTCAAACGCGCAGACAAATAAGGAGAATGCCATGGTACAGACACGACGCGATTTTCTCAAACGAACGGCGGCGCTGAGTGCGGCATCTTATCTGGGGATGATTCTGCCCTTTAATAATGCGGGCATGGCCCTGGCCGCCGACAACACCACCTGGCACCGCGGGAGCTGTCGGCTTTGCGGTGCGGGCTGCCGCCTGGAGCTGGGGGTGAAAAACGGCCTCCCCACTGCCCTGCGCGGAATTCCAGAGTCCCGCACCAATCTTGGCTTCCTGTGCATGAAGGGCATGCACTTCTGGAAGGTGATGAACCATGCCGACCGGTTGACCACCCCCTTGTATCGGGCCAAGAAATCCGACAAATTCAAGAAGATCTCCTGGGATGAGGCCATGAACATCGCCGCCGACAAGTTCGCCGGGGCGGTGAAAGAGCATGGCAGCAACTCCGTCGCCTATTACGGTTCCGGCCAGGCGCTCACCGAAGAGACCTACCTGTTCCAGAAGGTCTTTCGCGGCGGCCTGCAGACCAACAACGTGGAAGGCAATCCCCGGTTGTGCATGGCCAGCGCCGTCGGCGGCTACCTGACCTCCTTTGGCGCCGATGAGCCCATTGGCGGCTACGCCGATATTGAGAAGGCGGACTGTTTCTTTATTATCGGCTCCAACATGGCCGAGGCCCATCCGGTCATCTTCCGCCGGGTCATGCGGAGGAAACTGGACAACCCCAAAGTGACGGTCATCAACGCCGACCCCCGGATCTCGCTGACCTCCCGTATCGCCGATATCCATCTCCAGTTCAATCCGGGCACCGACCTTGCCCTGCTCAATGCCATGGCCTATGTCATCGTTGAAGAGAAGCTGTACAACGAACAATTTATTACCGATTACGCGGCATTCAAGAAAGGGAAAGAAGAGGCCATCGATTTTGAAGGGTACAAGGCATCCCTGGCCGACTACACCCCGGAAAAAGCGGCCACCATCATGGGCGGCAAGGTAACGGCCGACCAGATCCGCGAGGTGGCCCGCAAGTTCGCCACCTCCAAGGGTACCCTCTCCATGTGGACCATGGGCCTCAATCAGCGCAAGCAGGGGGTCTGGGCCAACAATCTGGTGCACAACCTCCACATCCTCACCGGCCAGCTTATGAAGGAAGGCGCGGACTCCCTTTCGCTTACCGGGCAGCCCAATGCCTGCGGCGGAGTGCGGGAGGCCGGCGGGCTCTGCCACATCCTGCCCGGTCATCGCCCCATCGAAAAGGAGCCCATGAGAAATCAGGTGGAAGAGGCCTGGGGCATTCCCAAAGGCCGGATCCCGGCCGAGCCCGGTCTCCATACCATGGCCATGTTTTCAGCCGTGAACGAGGGCAAGATCAAGGCCATGTGGATCAACTGCACCAGTCCGGTGCAGAGCCTGCCCAACTGCAATCTCTACAACAAGGGGCTGGCCAAAGACGACACCTTCATTGTCTGCACCGACATCTTCCCCACCCTGACCACGGAACTGGCGGCCAATCTGATACTGCCCACCGCCTTCCACTTTGAGAAGACCGGGGTCTATGGCTGCACCGAACGGCGGTCGCAGATCACGAAAAAGGCCATCAATCCCCCCAAAGGGGCAAGGCCCGAGGTGGAGATCGTCCGCGACTGGGCCGCCCTGCTGGCCAAGAAGCTGAATGACCCGGTGATCGCCCAGTGCATCAAACCCTTCGAAGGGCTGGAGCCGGACTATGCCCTGCCCAAGGCCATCTGGGATGAATACATCCAGAAGCTGACCAAGGGCCGCGACAGCGACCTGACCGGCGCCACCTATGAAGTGCTGGAAGGGATGTTTGACGGCGTCCAGTGGCCGGCGCCCACCGAGGAATTCGCCAAGACCGGCGGCACGGTGAAAAAATTCGTCCGGGGCATGGACCCCATGGCCGAAAAGAACAAAACGGATGACAAGCCCTACCAGTTCTACGGCCCGGCCCATGCCGACCATAAACTGTGGGTCTGGGCCCGTCCGCAGGCCAACCCGGAGGAAATCCCGGACGCCGAATACCCCTTCTACCTCTCCACCGGAAGGATCATCGACCACTGGCACACCATGAGCATGACCGGCCGCATCCCGGAACTGCTGCGGGCCAACCCCTACTCCTTCATCGAGATCAACCCCAAGGACGCCACCCGTCTGGGGATCAAGCCCGGCGACATGGTAGAGATCACCTCCCGGCGCGGCGTTAATACCATGCCGGCCAAGGTCTATGAAGGCCCCATTGAAGGGATGGTCTTCGCCTACTGGCATGACCAGCACCCCGACCGCATGATCAACAAGACAACCACTGATGCCATTGATCCCGGCTCCAAGGAACCGGAGTTCAAGATCTGCGCCTGCAAGATCAAAAGGGTCTCCGGGCCGGTGGCCTTAAAGCCGTATCTAGTTTAGAGGCCGTTACTGAAAAGGGCAAGGCCCTTTTTGCCCTTTTCAGTTTACGGACTCTTATGCAGCGCCCAGGAAACAGCAATCTGTTCTGCTGTTTCCTGGCGTGGCGTCTTGCAGCCTACATCACAATGTCATTAATTCTACTTTGTCACATTATGAAAAAGCAACCGCTCAACCACCCCTAACCCCTCCTTATCAACTGTCCTTTACCCATATTTCCGCTGGACACCGGAGTTATGGGACGCAGGAGGTG
>DYDK01000101.1 GCA_020717935.1 Desulfocapsa sp. | reverse complement strand
TCGTTGAGGTCGGCGAAGAGCCAATAACAAATGTCCAAAAAAAATGACGCTTTTGGCATGTTGTTTACGAGGTCTGTAATAACCAGCATCATCACATTACTGGCCTGCTTCTTTTCTCCAGTTTTCTGTCTGTCCTCTGTCATATACTATCTACCCTCTGTCACCCGCAAGCGTCCCGATCTGGTTAGAATTTCATCCACTGCCCGTGCCTGTTTCATCCTCGCATCAAGGAAAGAAGGGGTGAGATAAGTACGATTTTCTTCCATCAAATCACAAAGTTTGCTAATTTCCCCACGCTCAGCCAGATCAATGATCGCCAAGAGATGCTCGGCAAAACTGCGCACGATCTTCCGGCCATCGCCAGTGGTAGCCATAATTTCAGCATAGGTGCGGGGATTTTGATTATGCACCCTGGCCATGGCCAGGATACCATAAAGTGAAGTCAAGGTGGAGTGACTACCAATATCTTTACAATCAATATGATGCGTTCTCAGAGCAGTGGCCATGGCCACCGAAATGATGGTTGGCAACTTCTGGCCTACCCCCATAAGAAGATCATGCTTATTAGGATTATCCTGGAAAATGTCGGCCCCGTGCTTGTAAAGAAAGGCCTCGAATTCACCGCAAAAACTGCCACTTCGCGGGGTCCGCACCACTGCGGCGTTCTTGTCCTTCATGGTCACGGCCTGCGGGCCCCAAAGATTATGCACCAGCATAATTTCGACACCCGGCCCGGTCACCTCCATTGCTGTTCGCAGGGTATTTTCAGATTCTCCAGCCAGGAGAATCATGGCCTGCCCACTCTGGAGCAGACCACCATACTGGCGAATAGTCTCGGCCGTCACCGAAATGGGAACGCAAATAACAATGACCTCCACCTGGGGGATCATCTCTTCCGGTCGCAAGGTGGTAGAACGACCGGTCATCAGGGTACGGTAACCTTCATTTTCAAGCCGCTCGGCAAACCAACTGCTCATGTCACCGGTGCCAATGAATCCAAAGGTTTTGATCTTCTTGACCCGCATATCAACCCGTGGGAAGGAGCCAAGTAGTTTCAGCGAACCTTCCTCCTGGATAATATGCTCCTCGATTCGTTTCAGGGTTGTGCTTAATCGTTCGTCGCCAACATGCCCCTCTGCTTCAATATAAATCTGCAATTTCTGAGTCTTGATGTCATTCTCCGAACGCAAATCAAGAATATTGATCCCGCGACGGGTAAACTCACCAAGGATATCAACCAGTATGCCCACTCGATCTTTTAAGGGACGGGTGATAATGGCAGTAGCATCATAACCGGTCTGACTGGCAAGATTGGAGCCAAGAATGGCAAAACGGGTGCGATTATGGGGAACCACCTCACGAGCCAGCACCTCAAGACCGTGACGCCCCAGCATTTCTTCCGACTCGATGACGGCATGATCAAAGAGCTGGCGATCCTTGATGTCGGCCAAAGCTGTGTCAATATCCTGAACCGTCATCAGGGTGGCTTCAGAATAGTTTTCGGCGATATAATCCTCGCATTGGCGGAATACCGAGCCCCTGCCAACAATAACCTTTATCGTGCTCTTTTCTCCGTGTTGTTGCTGCAGCCCCCCCAGGGAGAGATGGATAGGCAGGACAATGTTGTCTATCCAGTAACCGTTTTCCAGTTGCTCCATAAGACGAAAATACTCTTTAATCTCGCCTTCACGGGTATTGTAAATAGGAATGATGGCCAGATCACTGGTCTCACAGATAAAGGCGTTAATGACATCAGGAATTCGGTTATAAAGATGAAGGCTGGCATCATGGGCATACTGATGAGCAGCCTGACACCCATCTGAACCCTCGGGTCCGAGTGTGGCAATACTGATCATGATTTATTTTGCTGAATAAAGGAAATAAACGATTCTGGAGCAGCTTGGGGGCATTCAATCACTCCCAATTTTTTTCAGAATAAACATAATCGACGACGAAGGCAAGGCTTTAAGGGAGTGAAGCAGAGGCGCACGAGCGAAGAAGAAACAAAAAAACCTGTTGGAGGCGACCATATGTGCCCCCAACAGGTTTATGCTGGATGGGAGATAAATTCTGGAATCAAGGCCAGAGAAGGGTTTTATTGATCCAGCCCTCTGTGCCTTTGACATGTTTTACCTGTACCCAATCACCTTTTGTAGAGATTTTGGTCAGGACCACGCCTCGTTCTATATTGGCAACGACGGCTCCGGTGGTTGCAGGTTCGGAGCGCATATTAATGCTGTTTTTGGAGTTGACAATCACCGTATTGCCGGGACCCACCAAGGCCTTGTTGATCCAGCCGCTATCTTTTTCAAAATCGGAGACCTTGATCCAGTCTCCTTTCTTTTCTTCAACCTTGAGAGGATAGCCCTGAAAGAGTTCCATAGCCACCTGAGCGTCTGTGCTTGGGCCGGTGCGGACATTAGCCCCGTCCTTCAAGACACTGACGGTTTCTGCACACACAAAAGAGGCACTGAACAGGACCAAAGCCCCGCAGGTCAAAAGGGATCGAGAAAAACTGGATGCCAGGCGGAGTTGCATATTCATGATGATAGGATCCTCATATAATCAATCGTTGAAGAAGTCCCCTGCCTTGGGGACATTGAACACGAAAAAAGTATATAGCATCAAAGTGATTTGAAGTCAAACTTCAAGGTAACTTCACGAGGTATTTTTTAAAAAACTGTCAATCAGGGGGCAAGCATCCAGGATACTCCATGCCCGGAGGCGCTTGCAATCAGCCTGACCCATCTCGATCTCATCCTCCAGGACAAAGGATATGACCAGATGGCCGTTTGCGACTGGAACACCCTGTAAGGTTTGCGCCCAAGTAAGCCGTCATCCAAAAATACCCCTATTTTTAGTATCAAGACCGGGCATAAGAAGCCGTAACGAATTGAATACAAAAAGAAAGTCGCAAGGCGTCCAAGATGATAAGTCGAAGCGTTCTGCTAACCCCGATGAACGGGATTAGTGACTTACAGATGATTTTCTAACGAAACATCATGAAATCCTGACCCTGCACTTTTTTCCCATGTTGCCACGACGACGCTTCCCCAGACCAGACTTTAACCCGCTGGATTGACTGCTGTTACTGCGAACGGTCAGCCCCCATACCACTTTTCTATCAACTAGGCTGTTTCATTCTATAATAATTGCCCCTGCAAAGCCTGACAATTTTCATCTTGCTTTATCACGGCGTACCGTCTTAAATAGCGCCCTTGGAAAGGAAAAGTCAGCGGATGCTCATGCAAAATGACCGACATATTATTCCCTTCGCGGGAACCCATTGGTGTAACTACAGCCCGTTATCGATTCCCGCCTACGCGGGAATAACAGTGGTTGAAAGGAATATGTCATTTTGCAAGGGGCACAACGAAAAAAGATAGAGAGGAAAACTGGGTGAAGATTGCGGCGATTGCCATCACCAGGGGCGGTCAGGCCCTGGCAGAAAGAATCGCAGCCCGGATTGATGGCTGCGACTGCTGTACCATCACAGATGGCGTCATCGCAACAATACAGCGGCTATGGCCGCGATATGACGGCCTCATTTGTGTTATGGCGGCTGGGATTGTAGTGCGGGCCATTGCCCCCTTGTGTCACGACAAGAAAAATGATCCGTGTGTGCTGGTGATAGATGAGAAGGGGCAGTTTGTCATCAGTCTGCTCTCCGGTCATCTGGGGGGCGGCAATGCTTTATCTCGCAAAGTAGCGGCGATTACGGGCGGAACCGCCGTCATCACCACCGCCTCGGATGTAACCGGACACACCGCCATTGACCTGTGGGCGGCCCGCCACTATTTGCGGGCGCTGAATCCACTGGCCATGGCTCTGGTGTCGGCAAAATTGATCAACGATGGCTGTGTGCATATTTTTATCGATGCAGACAACGACTGCGAACTTCCCGATGATTTCAAGGCAGTGGATTCAGCGAATCGTGCGGATATTATTCTGTCGTATTCCACCACTCCCTCCTCTGAACACCCGGAAGCCCTTGCCCTCTGCCCGCCGGTTCTGTTCCTTGGTTTAGGATGCAACCGGGGAGCAGTGGCCGCTGATTTTGAGCAGGCGTTCACAGAACTATGCCTTCAGCATCGCCTGCATCGTCATGCCATTGTCGGCATAGCGAGTATTGATCTGAAAGAAAACGAGGCTGGACTGCTGCAATTTGCAAGTGACAACAACCTGCCGATCTCTTTCTATTCGGCGGAAGAACTCAACCGGATTGAGGGGCTTACCCTTTCGTCTGCGGTACTAGCGGCGACCGGCGCCTATGGGGTTGCCGAGCCTGCGGCCATGCTGGCGGCAGGAAGCGATGATGCCGAAGGGAAGCCAGGAAAACTTATCGTAAGGAAAATAAAATGGAAGGATGTCACTGCGGCTGTGGCCGTTCGGCAAAGAGTCAATCTGACGACAGCAACCACTCCCCAGGAATGATCAGCGTTGTCGGCACCGGCCCGGGTGGGATGGATCACCTGACTCCGGCGGCCAGCAAGGCCATTGTTACGGCGGATGTCATCATTGGCTATCGCACCTATCTTGATCTGCTCCCTGAATTGCTTGCAGGCAAAGAGGTTCTCTCATCCTCAATGATGCAGGAGGTGGATCGTTGTGCCAAGGCCCTCGAACTTGCCCGCTCCGGCAAACGGGTTGCCCTGGTTTCCGGCGGCGATCCGGGTATTTATGCGATGGCCGGCCTGGTCTTTGAAATGGCCGCCGAGCAGGAGAGCGAGCCAGGAAAGGCCCCTGTCATCGAAATTATTCCCGGCATTGCCGCCATCAACGGCTGCGCAGCCAGACTGGGAGCGCCGCTGATGCACGATTTTGCTGCGGTCAGCCTCTCTGATCTCCTCACCCCCTGGGAATTGATCGAAAAACGGCTGGAGGCCGTAGCCATGGCCGATTTTGTTGTTGCCCTGTACAACCCAAAATCCAAAAAAAGAACCGAACATATCATTCGCGCCCAGGAAATTTTCCTGCAACGACGGCCCGGAAGCACACCCGTAGGCATTGTTACCGCCGCCACCCGCAAGGACGAAGTAATAACGCTCACCACCCTGGAAGCCATGCTCGATGCCGACATCGGGATGCAATCCACGGTGATTATCGGCAATACCAGCTCGTTTGTCTGGAACGGGTATATGATTACCCCGCGAGGTTACCGGAGAAAATACCAATTGGACGAAAAAAAGGCTGGTAGAAGGTGATACGGCTGATCCTCCTTCGCCATGGCCGGACTGGACATTCCGGTCGTTATATTGGCGCCAGCGATGTCCTTCTCTCCTCTGAGGGAAAGCGGCAGATTCTTGAGCTTGCCCCGGACCTACAGAATGTGAGCATTGATACCATTATTGCCAGTCCCATGCTCCGTTGCCGACAAACCCTTGACCTGCTGAGGCTGAATGTGCCGGTGCAGTTTGATTCTGATCTGCGGGAGATTGATTTTGGCCGCTGGGAGGGGCAGACGATTACTGAAATTACGGCCAATGATCCGGAACAGGTACGGGCATGGGCCGCCGGTGGCACAGATTTCTGTTTTCCCGAAGGTGAGAGCAACGCTGATTTTTTCGCCCGCATGGAAAGGGTCAAAGCTCGACTCTTTACCCTCCAGTCCCGGACAGCGCTCATCGTCACCCACGGCGGCGTCATCCGCTCGCTCATCTGCGGACTCCTTGGCTTACCGCACGACAGACACCTCCTCTTTCAGGTGGCCAAAGGGCATTACAGCATCATTGATCTTTACAGCGAGGGCGGGGTGCTGACCGGATTCAACCTGGGCGGCGGGAATGACAGGCTATCGTAACGAAATAACCAATGTCATTAACTTGACAGCCACCTCGTTCCCATGCGCCGCATGGGAACGAGGTGCGGGATGTGCCCCGAAGGAAATCCCCTTGGGGGACGCCGCATCCAGTTTGATCCTCGGAATCTTCGCTAACCTGTGCATCTCAAGGTAAGGTGCTCTTGGGGTGTAAGCGGCAGTGCATCCAACAATGCTCTCTTTCTTTTTACTGTCATTCCGAGCGGAGCGAGAAATCTTGACAGGAGCGGATATTCGCGGCACCCTCGAAGATTTCTCCGATAAATATTTCTCGTCGAAATAACATAGTTCAGACCTCGTAAACAACATGCCAAAAGCGTCATTTTTTTTGGACATTTGTTATTGGCTCTTCGCCGACCTCAACGACTAGCCATTTTCCGGCTGGAGTGCGTGCTCCGAGATTTGTCAATTTGCGACAAAGGAGCTCTTGCGCACATCTGCGCTTTGGTTGTTGCAGCGGTTCAAGTCGTACCGTAACTTCAGCCTTGGTAGACTTGATCCAGCCATGACAATTTGTGATTGCATAAAACAGATCCACCAGCTCATTTTCCTCAACACAATGCGGGCGGAGCCAGTCCACCATCTGCTTTCGGGCATTCCAGACAGAAGA
>DYDK01000100.1 GCA_020717935.1 Desulfocapsa sp. | reverse complement strand
TCGGCGATTCCGGTTTTTCAGGAAATTACCCATCCGGATCAGGAAGTCTGAAGTTAAGTCTCCTTCCACCTGCCATGTGTCTGTCGTCATCCAGGCCATATTGGCGGGGTTATAGTAGCTGCTGTCGGCGCCATCTGCAGAAGCGATATGGGCGCCGGCTTTGGCAGTTGCATCTACGGATTGTTCAGGAATCCGGTAGCCCGAAGCCTGGGCGGTTCCGGCGCTGACCAGGACGGCCAGGCCGAGCAGAGAGAGTGTCTTCCTCATGTTGCTCCTTGAATGTTTTACAGTGTATTGCAATCAGGCGGCCCATCCGCCTGATTTTATTATTCCTGCCATCTCTGCCCTTTTTTATAAAGAGTGATACAGATAGCGTTTGATTTTCTGCGTGGCGGTTTTCACAAAGGGTTCTTGTCGTTCATGCATCCGGTTCAGTCGTGAGGCCGGTGATACCTGCTCATTGACTGCCTTGCGCATCGTTTCCAGCAGGCCGGCGATGTGTTCCTGGCGTTGCAGGCGGGATTGACCGGTGGTGGCGGCATCAATACAGTCATAATCCGGATAAACCCAGGCCTCCAGCCGCCCCTCCTTTTCAATAACCAGCGAATCGGCGACCCAGGGGTGGGCGTTCATCTTGTGCTCAATAACCTCGGGATAGACATTTTCACCATTGGCCATGACAATCACATTCTTTGATCGTCCACGGATATGCAGGTTGCCCTGCTCATCGAGAAAGCCCAGATCGCCGGTGGCCAGCCAGCCATCAGCGCTAATGGTTTCAGCCGTGGTCTCGGGATCGTTATAGTATCCTTGCATAACATTCGGGCCGCGGGCATAAATCTCCCCGATACCGGTTGCAGGATCAGCCCCGCCGATTTTTATTCTGACATTGGGTATGGGCTTGCCGGTGGAGCTAACGACAATGGTGGTATCGCCCAGCGGACCACCAGCCAGCAGCGGGGCACATTCGGTCAGGCCATAACCGATCAAATAGGGGAAACCGGCATTGCTTAAAAACTGCTCAACCTCGGGATTGAGGGCCGCGCCGCCAATCCCCATCAGTTGCAGATTCCCGCCAAAAAACTCCAAGAGTTTGGCCCCGATGCGTTTATGGATAAATTTCTTTCCCAGTTCAAACCCGGATAACAAGGATAAGGTGAAACTGTCATTGATTTTCGGCAGTACCCGTTTTTTGTAGATTTTTTCCATGACCAGGGGCACGGCAAAGATGGCAAAAGGCTTTTCGTGCTGGCAGAGTTTCTGCAGGATTGCCGGGGTCGGGGTCTTGCCAGCGTAGGCAATGCGGCCTCCCCGCAGAATGGGCAGGATAAAGCCAAGGGTGAATTCATAGGTGTGCGACATGGGCAGGATGGAGAGAAAAACGGATCCTGCCTCGATATGCACCAAGGCCGAGGCCGAGACGGCATTGGCCGCCAGATTCCCGTGAGTGAGCATGACCGCTTTGGAATAGCCGGAAGTGCCGGAGGTATAGAGGATGGAGGCCAGATCCTCGACCTGCACAGGAGGAAAAACAGCCATTCCCTTGTTTTCTGTCCTCTGCCGCAACTCCCTGGCTCCGGTCAGATATTCGGAAAAGGGTGTCATTGTCAGGCCATCCATGCGGGTGGCAAAATCGTCAAGGGTGACAACCTTTTGCAGGCTGCGCGGGGTCAACTCATCTATCTTTTCAAGCTGTCGTTCGGTGATGAAAAGAAGAGATACCCGCATTTCGGTGAGGATATGACGGACATCTGCCTCTGGCAAATCAGGCAAAATCGGCACCGCCACTGCTCCGATCCGGACAATAGCAAAATAAGCGGTGCCCCAGTTATGGGAATTTTCAGCCAGAATGGCAACCCGATCCCCTTTATGAAGGCCTTCCTTCGATAATCGTGTCGCCAAGGCGAGAATTCGTTCGTGAAATTCTCGATAGCTTAAAGGGGGCTCCATCGCCATACCAATGGCCGGAAGATCAGCAAATTTCTCCAGGGTAGCGTCAATAATATCATTGAGCGACATCTGGGAAGGACTCATTTCTGGCATGAAAAACCTCTCTTGTTCAATGCTTATCGCTTTGATATTATGGAAATAGTAGTGATATCAATGGCGAAACAAAACGCCATGAGTCAAGTGGCAGCACCTCATACAAATGAGCCGACTTTACCTAAAACTTATCTTCAGGTCAATTATGAAGAGGCTGCAATGTGGCATTTCAATGTATATTTTCGGATTGTTTCGTGAAGAATGATTTAATTTCTTGACAAGCTGTACCTGTTAGAGAACAATACTCAAGGGTTATGGTTTTTTTTACCGTTGTTTTTATTCCCTCTCAATTCCCTTCACCAAAGACAATGAGCCATTTCATCTTCCGCCATTTGTCGCTCTCGTTTTTCCTTTTCTTGTTTTGCAGCGGGGTTGCGGCAAGGCCAGCAGCAGCCATTCCGGTCTTGAAAGATACCGCGAAGCGAGCTGTTTCCGTCCAGCAGGCACCACCAAAAAATGGGATTAAAAATAATGTTCCCATGGACATAAAGGTGCTTGGTGCCTACCGGAATATCTCAACGAGCAAAAAGAAAGTCAACTCCAGCGAGACAAAGACAGCTCGAGCAGCCGAAACCGCTGAAATCGATTCTGCTATAGCCGCAATCGGTCAAACTGTTGCTGATAAGCCTGTTCTCCAAGTTAATGCCCCGCAGGGCCATGAAAACACTCTCTCGATCAAGAATGAATCCCGTGTTGCAAACAGTAGCCTTCAGAAGAAGCTCTCAGCTAAGAGCGCCATTATTATTGATGGCGAAAGTGGTCAGACATTGTTTGCCGTGTCTCCTGATACCCCCCGTCAGCCTGCCAGCACCATCAAAATCCTGACGGGTCTTGTTGCCATTAAATCCCTTAATTTCGAGGAAGCGGTGTCGGTGAGCGTGAAAGCAGCCGGACAGCCAAGCTCGAAGGTGAATCTGGACCATCAAAAACAGTACAAGGCTGATGACTTGATCAATGCGGTGCTTCTCTCTTCCGCCAATGATGCCAGTGTTGCCCTGGCCGAGAAGATTGCCGGATCAGAAAACTCGTTTGCCAAAATGATGACCATGCAGGCCAAACTCTGCGGTGCCCAGCAGACTGTCTGCAAGACTGCCAATGGTTTGACCGCTGACGGACAAAGCAGTACGGCTCGCGACCTGGCCTATATTTTCAGACATGCCATGCAGGATGATGAATTTGCTCAACGGATGAAACAAATCAAGGTGCATACTGCCGAAGGAAAGTTGCTCAAAAACCACAACAAGGCCTTGTGGCAGATACAAGGGGCAGAGGGTGGCAAAACCGGATTCACCAACGCCGCCGGACAAACCTATGTCGGAAAATTCAAACGAGGTTCCCGTGAGATTATTGTCGCCATTATGGGGAGTAGCAGCATGTGGATGGATCTCAAGAATCTCGTGGAATATGGATTTTCACGGCCCGTGACAAATGTTGCTACGGGCGCGGAAGAGGGGACGAAGAGGGAAAAACCAAAAATGGTTGCAGCCGTTCCGGTTGCCGATTTGTCAGCAACTAATCAATAATAAAAGAAATATAAAAGAAATTAAAACCCTGCCTTAGGCGATTTGTTCAGGCATTTTGCGCCTTCCGCCAGCCTGCGGTCTTCATGCGGGCAATCCGCTCCACTGCCCAGGCATTGATAGTTGTCAGATATTCCTGGGGATTGTGCTCCTTTATGGCAATAATCCGTTCTCGCTCTCCAGCAATGTCGCGGGTCTCACCCGGATACATCTCTCGCCAGGTCACAAAGCCGGAATCAAAGACAAGCTCTGGCAGCACCTGTGTTGGCTCCAGGCCTAATTTGGCAATGGCATACATGCGGGCCAGATCCATATCGTATTCAATGACCCAGCCATTATCAGCTACCATTCGCTCTGGCGCAAAGGTAATCGCCGCTGAGCACGCCGGACAAAACAGGCGGTCGATAACCTCCTGACTCATGATATTGTCTCGAAGATGAAAGGAAACTCTCTCCTTTCCACAACTGCACTCTTTGTTAATTTCCTGACACATTCTGTCCTCTCCATCTTTTTCATCGATTGCCCTGAATGACGCTTGTACCTTGAACTCTTCAAGGTATTTCCCCACATTATAGTGTCTTCACAAACTTTTGCAAAGAGATAATGGTAACCATTCTTATTTTTTGCCTGTCCGTTTCCAGCGCTGTTCTTTCTTTCCCGTTGACTTTTTTAGAGGCACGCCCCTCTCTGGCATCTGTTTTTCAATGTGGAGTCGCTGTTCATTGCGTTCTGACTGGTTACGAACCACAGGAATAGACTGATTGCTGTCACGATGCAGACCCGTAACAAACGAGGCCGTAGACAAGGTGCCGGGGGTGGGCGTGAAATCCTGAAACTGCTTGACCGGCAGATCAAGGGCCTTGAGTTTTCTGATCATAGCTTCGGTGTCCTGGGTTGTGCAGCCAGGATGGGAAGCGATCACATAAGGTGTGAAGAGAATTTTCTTACCAAGAGCGGCTGCCTCCTTGCGACAATGAGCGAGAAAATCAATCAACTGCTGGTGTGATTCCTTGTGCATCAGGGTCAAGACTTTCTCTTCCGTGTGCTCCGGGGCGATCTTCATGGCCCCGGGGGTGTGACTGCGGATGATTTCTCGTAAGAGTTTCGGTGTCTTCAGCAGTAGCTCCATGCGCAGACCGGACGAGATAAAGACATGGTTGACTCCTGCTATCATAGAAATGTCCTTTAGTAATTTCAGGAAAATTTCTTCATTCACCTGCAGATTGGGGCAAATCCTGGGATAGAGACAGTCGTGTTTGCGGCAGGAACCGACTGCGCATGAGGTTTGATAGAGATTGGCAGTCGGGCCGCCGAGATCGCTGATAACGCCGGTAAAGTTGTCCATAGTGCTGACGATCCCGGCCTCGCGCAGGATTGATGCCGGGCTGCGGCTGCTGATGATCGGCCCCTGATGGCGGGTGATGGCGCAGAAGGAACAGTTGCCGGAACATCCTCGGACAATGGTCAGCGAATGACAGATCATGCGGTAGGCCGGGATATCCGGGGTGGCCGGATGAGGCTTGCGACTGTAAGGCAGCTCGTAGACCTGATCCAGTTCGGCGGTGGTGAGCGGTGGTGCCGCCGGATGCTGGATCAGCCAGGCACTCTGCTGGCGCTGCACCAGCAGGCTTGGCAGGCATCCTCGGGCATGGGAATCGACCAGCCGTTCCGCCTCCATAAACAGCCGCTTGTTCTGTCCAATGGCCTCCCAGGAAGGCAGCAGGAGGGCGCAGGACTCATTGTCTGCCGGTGCAAGATTTGCGGGCAGATCGGGGAACCGTGAACGAAATTCCGCTTCAGTCAAACGCTCGCAGCTACCGGCGATCCCGGCAAGACCGTGTCCCGCAGCCAGACGGGCAGCGGCCTCCACCACTGCCCGCTCCCCCATGCCGTAGATAAGCAGATCACCCTTGGCATCGGTCAAGAGCGAGGCGCGCAGTTTCCCCTGCTGGTAGTCATAATGGACAAAGCGGCGCAGCGAGGCCTCGACCCCGCCCAGGATAATAGGCACCCCCTTGCAGGCGGCGCGGGCCAGATTGGCATAGATGAGGCTGGCGCGATCAGGACGACGCCGGTTCGTCCTGCCCCTCTCGCCGTCACGCCAGGGGTTGCCGCCCGGCGAATAGGCATCCTCGGTGCGCACCTTGCCGTTGCCGGAGTAATTGGCGACAATGGAGTCGAGGTTGCCGGCGCTGATCCCCCAGAACAACCGGGGCGGGCCGAACTGGAGAAAGTCGTCCAGCCGGTCATAACGGGGCTGGGCCAGCACCGCCACCCGATAGCCATGACTCTCCAGCAGCCTGCCGATCAGGGCAATACCGAAGGAGGGGTGATCGATATAGGCATCCCCGGTGACCAGCACCACATCCACCTGCTCCCACCCCCGCGCCGCGCACTCAGCCCACGATGTGGGCAGAGGCTGGATGGCGCCACCGCCCGGCGGAGACCCGGCTGAAACATGTGCTGGTGCCTTTTTTCTGTTTGAGCTGGTCGGTATTGCCAATGGAAGAACCCGTTAGGTGATGAAGAACAAGAGGGTGTTGTCGAATCGTAAACAGTTCTATCACGAACAACCTTAACACCAACGAGCATTCCCCTCCAATGATTTATCGAAATCATCCAAATTGCGGGACACATTCACATTTGGCATTCTCTCCTATATCTGCCCATCATGAGAGAGATTCAAGTATTCTCAACAGTCTGGCCTCTCAACCTGAGACCAGCCTTGCCATATATATTGGCACAACAAATGTGGCCCGGCCCATTGATGTCCGGTTAGGAACTTGCATATGATCTTGCACATCGCCGCCTCTGCCGCTGACATCTTTTGACCCTTGCTCCGTATGCTGAGGCCTGTTGTAACGCCTCATTGCGAATCTGACTGCGGAGCTGGCGGACACGAGCGAT
>DYDK01000099.1 GCA_020717935.1 Desulfocapsa sp. | reverse complement strand
TCGAAATCAGCTCAGGTGAACATCCCGGTGGACACGATGCCCGCGAGTCGGATGTTCAGCGGGAATTGCTGGGGTTTCCTATAGGTCAACCCGGAGCTTGGATAAAGCGAAGCGCAATCCGGGAAACTCCATTATTCAATTCCTACTGTTGTTTTTCCCGTAGCAGCATTGCTTTCCGGCTTATTTCCTCAAGGCTCAGACCATCATCCATGTCCTGTCTCCACTTGGTATAATCAAAAGGCTCTCTTTGAATAAGCGCAACAAAGCGTTCCGCTTCAATATCACCAAGATATTGAGCAAGCACCTGAAATCCTTTTGTCTTTATTTCTGTGTCGGTAATCATAGCAACGCCTCTTTGATAAAGTCTATGGGGTCTGTGATGCGGATATTTGGGAGAAGCTGTGTAACCTTCTTTAAGATACCGTCATCGGTCGTCAGAAAAAAACTGCCCCTGCATGAATGGCACATGCTATATGCAATGCGTCTATCTTTCTTATTCCATGCCCTTGGAGCATTCTTGCCAAGCCCAGAATTTCGACACTTTCTTGAATATCTTCGACTGCATACATCCGCCACTTGGCAATTTGCTGCTTTCTCTCAATGAAAGGATTTTTGCTATTTTCATAATCCAGGATATACGACCAGACGAGTTTGTACTCACCAGCGCGTATTTCTTCCTGAATTTTCAATTTTGCTTCTGATTCAAGCCGTATTCGCAGATGCGATTATTCGTCATATGGCCGATTAAAGCAACAGTTATCAAGATAAACTTTCATAGAAATCCCACTGTAACTCCGGGGGTTACTTACTGGTTCCCGTGCGACTGTAATGCCCTGATAACTTTATCATAATAAAAAAACAGGTAAACCACCGGCTTTGCCGGTGGTACTTGACTCAAGCCTGGAACTTTGTTCATATCGTCAGTTCCAACATTTCGGCATCAGGCAGAATCAGGACATCATCCTCAACCGGCTCCAGATACAACCCAATCGCTTCTCTAATGTTGGCAATGGCCTCTTCTCTGTTTTCGCCCTCGGATATACACCCTGGCAGGGAAGGAACAAATGCTGTAAACCCACCGTCTTCACTTGGTTCAAGATACACGAGAAGTTTCATCTTTTACCTCCGTTGTTATTGTTTGGCCTGATCCGTGACCGTGGTGGCCCGGACGAAGCCCATAGCCCGTAGAAGATCTCTACCCTGCTTGTTTGCTCTGCCGATATAAAAATTCTGGATCAAAATCAAGATGATTTGCCCACTCAATGGAATCAAAACTCACCTTTACGGAATGAAACAAGGAGATATCCTTTAACGCTGCAAACTGTCCTGTTTCCAAAAACGGCGAGACATCAAAAAAGCGATCTTCCTCATTTCTTCTCCAAAAAATCATCAGGGCTGATATGAGCCTGCCTGAGAATAGCCCTCAAAGTTCCTTCAGGCATATCACCAGGATGATTGGGGATTGTGCTATATTTGTCAGACTGCTCGTTATACCAGATCTCATGACTCCCAGCTGCCTGGCGGTCAAAGACAAAACCAAACGCTTTGAGCCTCCTGATGATTTCACGGTAACGAAAACCTGCAAGCCTTCCCATCTATACACCCACGACCAAGGGGCAATCAAAAGAATCTCCGATGATGGGCAAATTCAAAATCTTCCTCTTTTCCTCTTGAGATTCCAAGATTTTTCTCGCGACATCTCGTGCAATTTCCATGGTTTCGACAACTGTTCGCCCTTGAGCCACGAGACCAGGAATATCATCTGTCGTAGCGAGGTACACCCCTTCTGGTAATTTCTCTATGTGGATATTGATAATCTGCTCCATGCTTCCCTCCTCTTCAACTTCGTACAATAGCATCTTCTTTCCACTCGTTCCCATGTGGCGCATGGGAACGAGTGGAAAAAATGGGGACATTCCCTGCATTCTTATTTATCTCCCTCTTTCTTGTGCGGCGCGGAGGAACGAGATTATTCGCCCGAGCAATCGGTATCATCCATTTTCGGGCGAATAAATTCGCCCCTACACCTTCAACCTTGGGTTGCGGGCGTTTGCCGGCATTAGGAGGTTAGGGCCTGTCCCCAAATAACATGAACGACTTGCATCTCATCTTTGAGCCATCTTTGGCTGCGACCCAATCACAAAATCCTCGACGAATCCCTGCTACGACTGCGGTTTCTGAGTCTCGCAAGCTCGCTTAGGAGGCTACTCAAAATAAACTGGACAAAATTGCGCTCGGATTTGGGTTGGATTTGGTCGGGACGATTGAACAAAACCGCAGGCATAATTGTGTTATGTCGAGGATTTTGTGATTGAGAATCGGCCAAATACGACCTGAAGACGAGATGCAAGGTGTTCAGGTTATTTTGAATAGCCTCCTTACCTGTTCAATCGGCACAGCCAAATCTAACCCAAATCTGGTCGCAACTCAGGTACATTGGTAATTTCCGAGTCCCCAAGTTATTTTTGCTCGACTCCTAATTCAATGATGCTCATTTCACGATCTGACAAGTCTTGATTTCTGACACCCTCAAGAGGCTTTTCGCAGTGGTTATTTCTCACTGATAAAATACGGATTCGTGTCCACGACCACCTTATCGAGCCAGGCCGAAATGGTGGTATCGTACTTGGCCGTCAGGGCAAAGACCTTGGCCGCCAAGCGGAACCGCGTTTTGAGGGTGGTGTTGCCCGTTTCTTTGATTTCCAGCAATACCTGGGCATAATCAGCCGGATCAACAATCACCGTCACATCATGAAAATTTTTGGCCGAGGCCCGGAGCATGGTGGGGCCGCCAATATCAATGTTTTCAATGGCATCGGCCAATGAACAGTTGGGGTCGGCCACGGTTTTTTCAAAGGCATAGAGATTAACGGCAATGAGATCAATGGGCAACAAGCCATGTTCCTGGCACTGCCGTTGATGCTCACTGTTGTCCCGCTGGTTGAGAATACCGCCATGAACCTTGGGATGCAGGGTCTTGACCCGACCATCAAGCATCTCGGGAAATCCAGTAAACTCGGAGACATCCTTGACCGGAATGCCGGCTTCCCGAATCTTCTTGGCCGTGCCGCCGGTGGACAGCAGTTCCACCCCGAGATCGGCAAGTTCTTTGGCAAAACCTTCAATTCCAGATTTATCGGTAAGACTGATTAAAGCTCGTGTAATTGTGTGCATTTTCAACTCCTTCTTATTAATTCGCTGATATTTTTTCAATCTTCGACTATCGAATTATCCTTACGGATAAACTCCCTGATTTTCCGCCGATCCCGCTTATCTGGCCTTTTGGCGGGCAAACTCTGTCCAGCGTTCAGCAGGGATCTCATCGCCGCTGACTCCAATCGTAACTGGATAGATTGAGCGGTTTCTTCATATAAAAGCCGGGCCTCGGCGGCTGGTCGCCGACACGATGACAGGGCCAGAATCGTAATCGTATATTCAATCTCACCCCGCCGAATTCGCACCACCTCGCCAATCTGCGCCACTCGTGACGATTTGACTCGGTTGCCACCCACCTGCACCTTGCCGCCGCTAACAGCCTGGGCAGCCAAGGAACGGGTTTTGAAAAAACGGGCAACCCAGAGCCATTTATCAATACGGACAGCGAGCGGAGCCTGCTGGCCAGAGGGTATGGTATCATTCATTTTCATAGACGGACAACGATACACTGCTTCTGCATTGTCGAACAGATAAAAAAAGGGTAAATAGGATTTTTTAGAATCCGTGACACAAACAGCCAATCTTTCCGGTTGTTTCTTCCAATGGCATCTTCCAGCGAACCTGGAGAATGTCATACAACCCACTCCTGCAAGGTATTCCATGCTTGTAAAAGACCTGCTTGCCCAACAAAAAACCACCTTCAGTTTTGAATTTTTTCCGCCCAAAGAAGATTCGGCTTCCGACCGCCTGCTGGCTACCATCGCCAACCTGATGCCCCTGGCCCCCTCCTATGTGAGCGTTACTTACGGCGCTGGCGGCAGCACCCGCCACCGCACCCATGACCTGGTGGTCAGGATCCAGAAAGAAACTGATATGACCGTGGTTTCCCACCTCACCTGCGTGGGTTCAAGCCGACAGGAAATGCACGGAATTTTAGACAAGTATCGAGAGGCTGGCGTTCAAAACATCCTTGCCCTGCGCGGCGATCCCCCCAAGGGTGTGGCAGATTTTATCCAGCCCGCAGACGGCTTTGACCATGCGGCTGACCTTGTGGCCTATATCAAAAAGCATTTTCCTGAGATGTGTGTCGGGGTGGCCGGATTTCCAGAAGGACACCCTGCCACCCCTAACCGATTACAGGAAATTGATTATCTCAAGGCCAAGGTGGATGCCGGCGCTGACTTTATTGTCACCCAGCTCTTTTTTGACAATCGTGATTTCTATGATTATTGCGATCGTTGTGAACTGGCCGGCATCATGGTGCCTAATATCGCCGGAATCATGCCGGTCAGCACCAAAAACGGCCTGATCCGCACCGCCGAACTGGCAGGCGGAGCCCACATTCCCGCCCGCCTGCTCAAGGCTGTTTTTCGGGCTGAAAACGACGCCTTTGTGGAAAAAGTGGGGATTCACTGGGCAACCGAGCAGGTTCGCGACCTCCTTGACCATGATGTCCGCGGCATTCAATTTTTTACCCTGAACTCGTCAACAGCAACCCGGGAAATCTATCATTCCCTGGGGGTCAGCAACTCTGGGCAGCTTCGAGACTAAAAGGAATGAGTGCCCTCCCCATACACATCCAGGCCGTTGGCATCAAGGATATCCAGTTCCCCGTCCGCATCCGCGAAAGGTTCGGCAGCCTGCAGAATACCGTAGCCACCGTGAGTATGCAGGCACGGATGCCTGGAGCCTATCTGCAGAAAAATACCGGCAATGAAAGTTGCGTCAGGGTTTTCACTCAGGCCCTGAACAGATACGAGGCCGAGATGAGCGTAAGCATCTTTTCCACCCTGCTGGAAGAGGTGCGGACGGCACTTCAAGCCGAATCCGCCAGCATTGTCATGTCGTTTCCTTATTTTATCGAAAAAAAGGCGCCAGTCACCAGCACCCGCAGCCTCATGGAATACCATTGCACCTTTACGGGCAGCGACAGCGGCCCTCTTACCGGAAACGCTGAGAGCTCGCGGCAGAACGAGGATTTTATCCTTTCTGTGCAGGTGCCGGTCACCACGCTTTGTCCCTGTTCCAAAGAAATCAGCGCCGCCGGCGCCCATAATCAACGGGCAGAAGTCACTCTCAATGTCAAATTCAAGAAATTTATCTGGATGGAAGAACTCATTGAGATGGTGGAACAATCGGCATCCTGTCAAGTTTACGCCCTGCTCAAACGGCCAGATGAAAAATTTGTCACCGAACAGGCGTATAACAACCCCATGTTTGTGGAAGATGTGGTCCGCAAGGTAGCGGTCACCGCCCTGGCCCACCCGGACATCACCTGGTTTTCGGTAGGAGTCGAGAGCTTTGAATCCATCCACAAGCACAGCGCCTACGCCTTTGTGGACAGTGCGGATATTCGATAACCTTCACTGTATACACATGTGCAGTAAAAGACAAGTCCTTCCCCGCACATGTGCCAATATATCTTCTCAATTATCGACAAACACTGGCGTTACAACTTTGTCCTGCTCCGCAAAATGACCACAAGCTCCACAATGTGATTCATCAGTAAGAATATCCACACATTTATTGTTACAATTCGTCATGCCTGACTGACAGGACAACTGGCACACGCTATTATTACATCTATAGCCAACTGGACAGACAACACTACAGCCTCCACAATGTGCTTCATCAGCAGACACATTGACACACATCCCACCGCAATTCGTCAAACCCGACTGACAGGACAACTGACAAGTTCCACTATTACATCTATAGCCAACTGGACAGACAACACCACAGCCTCCACAATGTAATTCATCGGACTTAAGATCATAGCAGGCAAAGGAACATTCAGTCTGACCTTCTGGACACTGCTCCGCCCCGCTCCCCATGGGAATAACGACCACCTTCGTATCCGCAAAAACCGAAAATCCTGTGGAAATAAATATCAAAAACGAGAGAATTTGAAATATTTTCATTAGCATAGCCCCTTCAACATGAAACAACCATTTGTTTTTCAATCTGCATGCGCCGCATCCCCCATAGGAATCACCATTGGGGGCAACAGATAAAAACGCGGAAGCTAACTCTACTTTGTCAGATTTAACAACAACCCCCCTTAATCCCCCCTTGTCAGGGGGGAAATTAAAAATCTCCCCCCTGACAAGGGGGGATTAAGGGGGGTTAACAGGTACGCATTACCCTATAAAACAAATCTGACAAAGTAGAACTAATCCGTTGTTCGAAAACACCCCATACTTTTTAGTCTCATGAACGGCATGAGGGGCCGTAAAGAAATGAATAAAAGATTTCTTAACGGCCCCTAAAAGGAACAATTACCCACTAATATACAGACCTCGTAAACAACATGCCAAAAGCGTCATTTTTTTTGGACATTTGTTATTGGCTCTTCGCCGACCTCAACGACT
>DYDK01000098.1 GCA_020717935.1 Desulfocapsa sp. | reverse complement strand
AGTACAGGATAGGTGCGTTTAAAAAACGGTAAAAAACACCAAAAACAACCATGTACTGTTGCGCTGTCAGTAAAAAATAAAATTAGCACCACAAGCATGTGAGCCTATGCACAAATCCCCTGCGTAAAACTCGACGAGAGGGGGTTTCCGTTCAGGCACTAATTATAAAAAATATCCATTCATATTTCATGAATGGATATTTTTTATTTTAATAAAACAAGGTATTTAAGTGATAGAAGAAAATAAAGAATACGGAGCAGAACAGATAAAAGTTCTGGATGGATTGGAGGCAGTACGTAAAAGACCTTCAATGTATATTGGTAATACTGCGGAATCAGGACTTCATCATCTTATCTGGGAAGTTGTTGATAATAGTATAGATGAAGCCTTAGCCGGGTATTGCACTCATATTCATGTCGTTATCCATGAGGATAATTCCATATCGGTTGAAGATAATGGTCGTGGAATTCCTGTTGATATGCATCCAACAGAAAAAATATCGGCATTAGAATTAGTCATGACTACCCTTCATGCAGGTGGAAAATTTGATCATTCATCCTATAAAGTATCAGGTGGCCTACATGGTGTGGGTGTATCGGTTGTTAATGCCCTTTCTATTAAAGCCAGTGCTGAAATTAAACGAAACGGAAAAATATACAAACAATCATATCGTTATGGAGAAAAAATTGGTGAACTGGAAATAATCGGAGAAAGTATCAACACCGGAACTCGCATTTCATTTACTCCTGATCCTGAAATATTCACGGAAACAACCATTTATGATTATGAAATAATTAATAATAGATTAAGGGAGCTTGCCTACTTAAATAAAGAAATTCATATCTTTATTAAAGATGAGCGATCAGGGGCGGAAGATTCCTTTTATGCTGAAGGCGGAATAAAATCATATATTGAATATCTCAACCGAAAGAGAACCACTATTACTTCAGAACCTATCTATATTATTGGTGAAAAAGATATGGTTCAGGTTGAAATAGCTTTTCAATATTTTGATGGATATACAGAAAGACTTTTTTCTTTTGTTAATAATATTAATACCAGAGAAGGCGGATCGCATGTTGCAGGATTTCGTGCTGCATTGACGAAATGTATTAATAGATATGCCAGTGATGATATTATCCCTAAAAATTTGAAAGAAAAAATGAATGGAGATGATATGCGGGAAGGACTTACCTGTGTTATCTCGGTTCGTGTTCCCGATCCCCAATTTGAGGGACAAACAAAAACAAAATTAGGCAATTCTGAAGTAAAATCAATTGTTGAATCAGTTTGTGGTGACAAACTTACTCTTTTTCTTGAACAAAATCCCCAGGAAGCTAAAAAAATATTGATTAAAGTGGTAGAGGCATCACGGGCCAGAGAGGCAGCTAAGCGAGCCAGAGACCTTTCCCGGAAAAAAGGCTCAACCAGTCTGCTTATGGCGGGAAAACTTGCGGAATGTCAGGAAAAAGATCCAAGTAAACGAGAAATTTTTATTGTTGAGGGAGATTCTGCTGGTGGCTCAGCAAAACAGGGAAGGGATAGATCTATTCAGGCAATTCTTCCTTTGCGTGGAAAAATAATGAATGTGGAAAAAGCCCGTTTTGATCAAATTTTAGGAAGTGAGGAAATAAAAAACCTTATAAGTGCCTTAGGTTGTGGTATTGGTAATGATGAATTTAATAAAGAAAAGTTGCGATATCATAAAATCATAATAATGACTGATGCGGATGTTGATGGGGCTCATATTCGAACATTGTTACTTACATTTTTTTATCGGCAGATGCTTCCTCTTGTTGAAGGTGGTTTTGTTTATATCGGACAACCACCCTTATACCGATTAGGAAGGGGAAAAAAGGAAAAATATTTTTTAGAAGATGAGGAATTAAATGATCATTTGTATCAAGAAGCAAGTCAGATCATTGAAATTCAAACAGAAGAAACAACTGACAATAAACTCGATGGTGAGGATTTGGCAGATATATTACGAAGGCTCTCTTTGTATCAAAAACTTGTTTCTTATTTAGAAAGGATGAATCTTTGGGAAGAAATGCTCTTTTTTCTCCTTGAAAATAATATTCATTCGGCAGATCAATTTACCGAGGAATCTTTTGTTCAAGGTTTAATTCAACAACTCCCTCAAAACGAGTTTATAATAAGTCCAGTTCGTTCTTGTCGATGGCGATCAAGTTGTTTTGAGGTAGATATTGCCATTAAAGGTAAAACTCATATTTTTATGACCATGGGGCCGCAAATCCCTCTTATTCCTGAGTATCGAAAAGCACTTATGGTTTTCCCCTCTGTTCGTAGTTTTCTCAAACAAGGTTTCACTATCATAAAAAAAGTGAACGCTAATCAAGACAAAGGTATCAAAGTCAATAACTGGAAAGAAATGATCCAGACCGTTCGTAGTGAAACTTTTAAAGGGAGTCATCTGCAAAGATATAAAGGTCTTGGTGAAATGAATCCTGAACAACTTTGGGATACTACCATGAATCCTGAAAATAGGGTGTTAGTTCAAGTAACTATTAATGATTCTGAACAGGCAGATGATATGTTTACAACTCTTATGGGAGATAAAGTGGAGCCGAGAAGGGAGTTTATTCAAACTCATGCCCTTGAGGTCACTTCTTTAGATATTTAGAATCCTTTAAAAAATTCTCTCTTCTTATCAAGACAAGATATCACACTTTGTGTGAATCATTCTTAGTGTAACACTGAATTTATGAATATCGAAAATACGCAAGAAAAAAATCCAACTATCTCTATCGAAAAAGAACTGCAAAAATCTTATCTCGATTATGCCATGAGTGTTATTGTTGGACGGGCATTACCGGACATTCGTGATGGCCTCAAACCTGTACATCGTCGTGCTCTTTTTGCCATGCGAGAACTCGGTGTTTTATATAACCGTCCCTATGTTAAATCAGCACGAATTGTTGGTGATGTTATCGGTAAGTATCACCCACATGGAGATACCGCGGCCTATGATACCATTGTTCGAATGGCCCAGGATTTTTCTATGCGTTATCCCCTAGTTGATGGTCAAGGGAACTTTGGCTCTATGGATGGTGACTCACCAGCAGCCATGCGTTACACCGAAGCCCGAATGACTAAAATCGATAGGGAAATTGTTGCTGATTTAGATAAAGAAACAGTCGATTTTATTCCAAATTATGATAATTCTATGACTGAACCTTCAGTTATGCCAAGTAAGATACCGACATTATTGATAAACGGGTCTTCTGGTATCGCTGTGGGCATGGCTACCAATATTCCACCCCATAATTTAACAGAGGTTATGAATGGACTCATTGCCCTCATTGATAATCCTTCTATAACTATTCATGAGTTGATAACTCATATTACTGGCCCGGATTTTCCTACAGGGGCTCTTATTTGCGGTCGTTCTGGGATACGAGAGGCTTATGAAACCGGTCGTGGCAGTGTTTTAATGCGTTCGCTGACCAATGTTGAAAAAATGAAGGATGGAAGGCATGAGGCAATTATTATCAGCGAAATCCCTTATCAGCAAAACAAAGCCACACTGGTAGAGAAAATAGCCCTGCTGGTTAAAGATAAAAAAATAACTTCGATTTCAGAGGTTCGTGACGAATCGGATCGTCATGGGATGCGGATTGTTATTGAATTAAAAAAAGATGAAATAGCCGAGATTGTTATCAATCAATTGTATAAAATGACACCATTACAACGCTCCTTTGGTATTATTTTATTGGCAATCGTTAATAACAGGCCAGAAATATTAAATCTTAAACAGATACTCGAACATTTTATCCTTCATCGAAAAACGATTGTTTATAGACGAACAGCGTTTGAATTGAACAAAGCTAAAGAACGAGCCCATTTATTGGAAGGACTCAAAATAGCCATCAATAATCTTGATCTTGTGGTTCAGCTCATTCGGGCTGCTAAAAACCCCGTGGATGCCAAAGAAGACCTGATCAAGCAATTCAATTTTTCCGAAATTCAGGCCCAATCAATATTGGAGATGCGTCTGCAACGGCTTACCGGTCTGGAACGGGACAAAATTATCAGTGATTTTCATGAGGTGATGCAGGAGATTGAAAAGCTTTTGAAGATCCTTGCTGATGAAGCAAGGGTTATGCAAATAATTCGTGATGAGTTCATTGAAATAAAAGAAACATATGGTGATAGCAGACGGACTGAAATTATTGATGCCGTTGATGAAATTCTGCCGGAAGACTTAGTTGTACCGGAAGATATGGCGGTGACCATTACCCATTCAGGGTATATCAAACGCAATCCAGTGAACTTGTATCGCTCGCAACGCCGAGGTGGTAAAGGAGTTCGAGGAGTTGCGAATGTGGAAGAAGATTTTGTTACCAATCTTTTTGTGGCCTCTACTCTTGATACCTTTCTCTTTTTTACCAATCATGGAAAAATATTTTGGCGTAAGGTTTATACTTTACCTTTAGCTAGTCGTACTGCTCGTGGCAAGGCTATTGTCAATCTTCTGGATCTGGCGGAAGGTGAAAAGGTAGCAGCAATTTTACCACTCTCAAACGAAACCGCTCAGGGAGAAGAAAAAACCATTTTGATGGTGTTGCGCTCGGGACGGGTGAAAAAAACCAGTCTGCAAGAATTCAGCAGACCTATGAAGCGCGGCAAACGGGCATTGACCATCAATGAAGGCGATGAGATTATTGCCGCCCATATTCTCAGTGGTAATGACACCATTCTTCTTATTTCCTCAAAGGGAATATCTATTCGTTTTCATGAATCTGATGTTCGCCCCATGGGTCGGATCGCCGCTGGGGTCAATGGTATCAATCTGGCAGACGATGATTTTGTGGTCGGAGCCATTGTCTTGTCAACGGATACCTCTATTCTGACGGTAACAGAAAATGGATATGGGAAAAGAAGTCCGGTTGATGAGTACCGTATTCAGAGGCGAGGAGGAAAGGGAATCTTTGCTATTAAGGCCAGTGAACGCAATGGTGCGGTCATAGGGGCCATGCAGGTCGATAATGAGAGTGAGGTTATTCTCATTGCTGATTCAGGAAAAATGATTCGGATGCCCTTGGAAAATCTACGTGTTATTGGCCGCACTACTCAAGGGGTTCGTTTAATTAACCTGGAAGAGGGTGAAAAGGTTGTGGCCATGGATGTCATGGCGCGTGATGATTCAGAAGGTGAGTCGTATGAGGAAGAATTAATAGACGAAGAATCCAGCAATGAGTAATTCGGCAAAAATAGCAGTTATTGGTGCTGGTTCCTGGGGAACGGCCATTGCTGGTGTTCTTTCTGGAAAAGGACTTATGACCTCACTGTGGGGGCATCAACCAGTATTTATGGAGACTCTGGGTCGTGAGCGAGAAAATAAAAAATATCTTCCGGGTTTTCTTTTTTCTGACACATTAACCCCTGCTGCCGATCTTGTTGCAACTGTTCAAGGGAGTTCAACGGTATGTATGGTAATTCCTTCCCATGGTTTTCGTGCTGTTTTTACTCAGGTAGCCCCTTTATTAGAAAAAGGATGTCTCGTTGTTTCAGCAGTCAAAGGTATTGAAAATGAAAGTCTGATGACAATGACTCAGATTATGACTCAGATTTTAGGGTCAGAATTACAAGAAAGAGAAATATCACTCGCTGTTCTTTCTGGTCCTTCTTTTGCGAAAGAAGTAGCATTAGGTATGCCCACAGCTGTTACTATTGGTTGTGCTAATATTGAAAAGGCCAAGGATTTACAGCAAACATTTGGGACGGAACGGTTTCGCGTGTATGCTAGTTGTGATGTGATAGGTCTTGAGATCAGTGCGGCTCTTAAAAATATCGTGGCTATTGCCGCTGGAATCAGCGACGGGCTTGGATATGGACTCAATAGTCGCGCAGCCCTAATTACCCGAGGGCTTGCAGAAATAAAACGACTGGGGGTCAAGATGGGTGCTGATCCGGTCACTTTTTTTGGTTTAAGTGGACTTGGAGATCTTGTGCTTACTTGTACAGGTGATCTCAGTCGTAATCGGACCGTTGGACTCAAACTGGGACAGGGAAAAAAACTATCGGTTATCCTCGATGAGATGGAGATGGTCGCAGAAGGAGTGAAAACCACAAAATCTGTCTATGATCTTGCCAATCGTCTTGCAGTGGAAATGCCCATTCTGGAACAGGTGTATCAGATATTGTATCAGAATAAGACTTGTTCCGTGGCGGTTATGGATCTTTTAAACCGAGAAATGAGGATTGAATAGTTGGTTGGGCGTCCAAAGCTGAATAACACACGGAATAACAAAACCTGACAAACCACAAAAGGGACAAACCATGATCAACAGAACAGAAGTGCATTTTATGTGGTAGCAACTCACAATTAGAGCAGTTTGAAATAAACTCCTATAAAATTGTCAAATGCAATGAGTGTCAATTTGTTTTCACAAAACCGCTGCCAACTTTAAATGATATTTTGTCATTTTACGCCAACGAAGTTTCATCCTTAGAAAATGTTGGAAAACTAAAGCGGATTAGAAGGAATATTAAACAGCGATTTTCGCATAGTTGCTCCATGTAACAGTGAGGCAATCCCAAAGCGACA
>DYDK01000097.1 GCA_020717935.1 Desulfocapsa sp. | reverse complement strand
ATGAGGCCCGGGCGTTGATCCGGGAGCTGTTTATTTCGTCAGCCGAACTTATCCCTGATGAAAACGCCAGAACACTCTCCGTCAAAATTCATCGTATGGCGAGTCCCACGCATGACCGGGCAATTGCAGCGCTGCTGGAGGAACTCAATCAATTAAACTTCTGCCACCCTGAAACAGGGTGTCGATTTATTTACACACTGGTTTGACATCATAAAAAGTGCCAACGCCAAGTGCGCCCGGATCAGGAAATCTGAAGTTATTTTGGACTGTGGTGGGCTATGGTGGAAGTCGCTGGAAACAAAAAAGGCCAGCTCCAGGATGAACCCGAAACTGGCCTAAAATGTTGTAATGGTGGAGCTACGCGGGATCGAACCGCGGACCTCTTGCATGCCATGCAAGCGCTCTCCCAGCTGAGCTACAGCCCCAAAGGATTTTTTTGTAACTGAAAAGCAAGAGTTTAATACCAGGATTTATTAATGTCGTCAATCTCTTTTTCTTTTTTTTGGGGGTTTGTGAGTGATTGGCAGGTGATGATGGGGGATATCTCTTGCTAATGGCGGGAGATTTTGGTAAAATTATTTCTTTTTTATGGGAGTCGTTGGCGGTTCATGCCAAGGTGTTTTTATATACAAGGAATGATTCATGTATTCACCATTTAACTTTTTGTTTGGCTGGTTGTCGAATGATTTGGCCATTGATCTGGGGACAGCAAATACCGTTGTTTATGTGAAGGGTAAAGGAATTGTGTTGCGGGAACCGTCGGTGGTGGCGGTGCGACAGGATGGCCGGGGAAGCAAGGTACTGGCAGTTGGCCAGGATGCTAAACAGATGTTGGGTAAGACTCCCGGCAATATCGTCGCCATTCGTCCGATCCGCGATGGTGTTATTGCCGACTTTGAAGTGACTGAAGCCATGTTGCGTTATTTTATCAATAAGGTGCATAATCGGCGCACCCTGGTTCATCCTCGTATCATTATTTCTGTGCCTTCTGGAATCACTCAGGTGGAAAAACGAGCCGTTCGTGAGTCTGCAGAATCTGCCGGGGCCCGCGAGGTCTATCTCATCGAAGAGCCCATGGCCGCAGCCATTGGCGCCAATCTTCCCATTACCGAACCCACGGCCAATATGATTATTGATATTGGCGGCGGCACCACCGAGGTGGCGGTGATTTCATTGTCCGGTATCGTGTATGCGAAATCGGTGCGCGTTGCTGGTGATAAGATGGATGATGCTATCCTTCAATATATCAAGCGAAAACACAATCTGGCCATTGGCGAGAGGACGGCCGAGTTGATCAAGATGACCATCGGTAATGTGCAACCTGAATTGCCCTATGAAACTATGGAAATCAAGGGCCGCGATCTGGTGGAGGGCGTTCCTAAAACCGTGGTTATTAGTGCTGACGAGATTCAACAGGCAATCGCCGAGCAGGTGGATGTCATTATTGATGCGGTGAAGGAGGCCCTGGAGGCGACACCTCCTGAATTATCTGCCGATATTGTTGATCAGGGTATTGTCTTGACCGGTGGTGGCGCCCTCCTGAAAAATCTTGACAAACGATTGAAACAGGAGACTGGACTGCCTATTATTGTCGCTGACGACCCTCTGTCATCGGTGGTGCTTGGTTCGGGAAAGGCCCTTGATAATCTGAATATCCTGCGGGAAGTGACCGTGCAATGAGATGTTATTGTGCATAAAAGAAATCCTTGAAGAAATCAGTGAATGTAAGAAAAAGCCAGTCTTCCTTTACACTTGTTAAGCTTTGCGTGCTGGCAGGAATCTTGCTGATCCTCGCCCTGTTCCTGTTTGGTTCGACGATAGGAAGCCAGTTTGGGGCGGTGCAGCAGATGATCATGCAGGGTTTGGGTCCGGTGCAGCGTGCGACCACCACAATGGTCAGTAACTTGCAGCTCTTTGCTCAAGACTACCTTGTCTTGTGGAATATCAGGGATGATAATAAACAGTTGCGCATAAAGATCACTGAGTATCAGCAGCAACTGGATCAGTACCGTGAGGCCTACGCTCGCAATCGGTATCTGGAAAATGAGCTTGCCTTCAAGAATGAAGAAAATTTTCCCTCCATGACCGCACGAGTGATTGGCAAGGATCCTTCCTTCTGGTTTCAGACCTTGATTATTGATCGGGGAAAAAATGATGGCGTGATTGAGGGGATGATTGCCCGAACTTCTCAGGGAGTGGTTGGTCAGATTACTCAGATCTCTGATCATTATTCCAAAATTTTATTGACCAATGCTCCGAGCAGCGCCATTGATGCTATGATCCAGAAAAACCGGATTCGAGGGATTTTGAAAGGGGCGGCTGATAAAGGGTATATCCTCCATTATATCCTCAAAAATGTGGATGTTGAAGTTGGGGATCGTATCGTCACCGCTGGTGTGGGCGGGGCCTTTCCTTCCGGAATTCCCTTGGGCACGGTATCGGCGGTTCATTCGCAACGACGGGGAATGTTTCAGGAAATTGAGGTTGCTCCTATCGTTGAGTTTGAACGGTTGGAGATGGTGTTTATTGATCTTTCCGAAAAACAGAAAATTGCCGCAGAGATGGGTCGCTCGGTTGAACAGGTTGTCCAATAGATTGGTGCCCAGTAGAGTGTATGTTGATATTGAGTTTTTTATTGGTGGAGATAATTCTCGTTGTCATTCAGACGACCATTTTCCGGTTGTTTCCAGCCTGGTTGGGAAATCCTGATTTGAGTTTTATTCTGATTGCTTTTTGCGCCTATCGTTTTGACTGGGTGCGCGGGATTCTTCTCGTTCTTGCCCTGGGCTGGATGATGGATGTTGTTTCCGGTCTATATCTGGGCACTTATCCCCTGTTGTATCTTTTGCTTTTTATTTCCCTGAAGATTTTCAAAGAAAAGAGTCCGGTGAAAGAAGTCGCTTATCAAATTCCCTTAGTGGGGATGGCTTTCCTGATCGGTTCTTCCGCTCTTTATGCTTTTTATGCCCTGGCTCTTCCCGGAATCTTGCCGGATTGGTCCTGGGGTATAATTATTCAGCAAACCTTAATCTTGATTGTGGCCACAATCCCTTGTTTCCTTGTGTATAATCGTCTCTACGAACAGGTGTTAAAACGGCGCCTTGTGGCCCCTCGTCTTTTACGGAAGCGTTCAGGAAATCATTTTCGTTAAAGGAAGGGCGTTATGGTGAAGATAATGACAAACGAGAGGGGACGGAATTGTTGCGAAAATTGATGGATCTTCACAATGATTAAATGGGCCTTTCTGGAAGAATTAGGAGAGATTTCGGAGTACGAACAGGCTGATCTGGATGCGCTTCGAAAGCGGGTCTTGGGTGCGGCTCTGGTGGTGCTCTTCTTTGCCGCTACGATTCTTCTCCGACTCTGGTTTTTGCAGATCCACAAGGGAGAAGAATATCGTGGGAAAGCTGAAAATAATCGGGTTCGCATTCGCAAAGTGGTCCCGCCCCGTGGCGATATCTTTGATCGAAACGGCAAGGAACTGGTGACCAATAAGCCGTCTTTTAATGTGGTGCTGGTTCGTGAAGATTCCAACGATATAGATGATCTGTTGAAGCGATTATCTGTGGTGCTCAAAGAAGATGTGTCGGTGCTCTGGAAAAGGATCAGGGAAGCGGAAAGCAAACAACGGCATATTCCTATCCGTTTGCAGGAAAATCTGAACTGGGATACTCTGGCTTATTTAGAGACGCATAACAAAGAGTTCCCTGGAATTCGTATCGAGGTCTTTCCCACCCGTTTTTATCATTATGGTGATATGGCCGCCCATGTGATTGGATATCTTGGTGAAATCAGTAAGGATGAGCTGGAGATTGCTGGCACCGATTTTTATCGGGGTGGTGATCTGGTAGGGAAGATGGGTCTGGAAAAATTATGGGAAAAAACCTTGCGCGGTGAAAAAGGGAGTGATTCTTCCGAGGTCAACGCTCGGGGTTTTGAACAGAAGCTATTGACCCATGTGGAGCCGGTGCCAGGCGATGAAGTCCGCTTAACCCTGGACATGGATTTGCAACAGGTGGCGGAAGAGGCCATGGATGTTGGTGAAAAATCAGGGGCGGTAGTGGTGATGGAGGTGAAGACCGGACGCATTCTGGTGCTGGCCTCCACGCCTCGCTTGCATTTGGCTGATTTTGAGGGCGGGATTTCGCAGGAAAAATGGAAGGCCTTGACTGATAATCCGAAGCATCCTCTGATAAACAAGGCTTTTCAGGCCATGTATCCGCCTGGATCCACCTACAAAATGGTGACGGCCCTGGCGGGACTCGCTACCGGAGTCATCACCAAAGACACCACCTTCCATTGTTCTGGCTCTATTCCTTTTGGTAACCGGCAGTATCATTGCTGGAAAAAAGGTGGGCATGGAACCGTGGATTTGATGCGGGCCATCAGTGAGTCCTGTGATGTCTATTTTTATCAGGTGGGAATGAAGGTGGGAGTTGATGGTCTGGCCAAGTATGCCAACAAATTGGGGTTAGGGCTCAAGACCAATGCCCTTGTTGAATATGAAAAGGAGGGAATTATTCCAACCAAGGAGTGGAAAAAAAAGAAATACGGGGTGAAGTGGCAGGATGGCGAAACCTTGTCTATTTCCATTGGCCAGGGATTTGATCTGGTTACTCCCCTGCAACTTTGTCAGATGACTTCTATTCTTGCCAATGGCGGCAAGAAGTATCTGCCGCAACTTATTGAAAGTGTGACGAATTCTGAGGGTAAGATTGTGCAGTCATTTACGCCACAACTGCTTGGGGAGCTTCAGGATGATGAAAAAAAATTCATAACAATGATCCGTGAAGGGATGGTTGAGGTGGTGCAGGGGGCACGGGGAACGGCTCGTGCGGCTCGGGTGCCAGGGGTCACTATTGGTGGGAAGACCGGTACTGCTCAGGTGGTGAGATTGGAGCAGTATAAACATCTCAAGGAAGAGAATATCCCTTATAAATATCGAGATCATGCCTTATTTGTCAGTTTTGCACCGGCTGAAGATCCTGAGATTGCCGTGGCTGTTGTGGTTGAACATGGTCTGCATGGTGGTTCCGGGGCCGCACCAGTGGCCAAGGTGGTTATGCAGAAATATTTTGCCAATCGGCTGGCTGTGGATGCCGTTAGAAAGGCGGTTGGGCAATAAGCCGTCGTTCAAAAATAGCTCATACCTTTTTAGCTCCAAAAACGGCATAAGGGGCCGTAAAGAAATGGAAAAAAGTATGGGTTATTTCTTAACGGCCCCTAAGGAGTTCTTACGAAAATGGTGAACAATGTTTCGTGTTGATAGGCGATTTCTGGTAAATTTTGACTGGGTACTTTTGACCTTATTGCTTCTGGTCTGTGGTATGGCCCTGCTCAATCTCTATAGTGCGACCTTTTCGTTAAGTACGGGTATGCCGCTGTATATCAAGCAGTGTTATCTTCTGTTGATGGGGGTTGCCGGCATTGTCTTTATTATCAGTTTTGATTATAAAGAGTTGCGACTCTGGAACTATTTCATTTATATCGCGATCATAGCATTACTCGCACTGGTTATTTTTGTTGGTGACAGTGCCAAGGGGGCTCAACGCTGGATTGATCTGGGTTTTTTTCAACTCCAACCTTCGGAGCCCACCAAATTGATGATCATTATTACTTTGGCCAGTTATTATGCCCGAAAAGAGGTGGTGGATGGGTATAGCATCAAGGATCTGATTGTTCCGATTCTGTTGATGGCCATTCCGTTTACCTTGATTCTGGTTCAACCTGATCTGGGCACGGCCCTGATGTTAGTTATTATCTTTATCTCCATGACGGTCTTTGCCCGGTTGCGCTGGTCCAGTTATATGATTCTTGGGTCGACCGGAATAGCAATGGCCGTGCTGGGCTGGTCGTTTGTCCTCAAGCCCTACCAGAAACAACGGGTGGAGACCTTGTTAAATCCAGCACAGGATACGAGTGGTTCCGGATATCAGATTCTGCAATCAAAAATTGCCGTTGGTAGTGGTGGCTGGTTTGGGCGGGGATATATGGAAGGAACCCAGGGGCATCTCCATTTTTTGCCGGAGCGGCATACGGATTTTGCGTTTGCTGTCTGGAGTGAGGAATGGGGTTTTAGTGGGTGTCTGTTTTTTTTGGGTATTTATTTTTTTATGCTTGCTTGGGGCCTACATGTTGCCATGTCCGCAAGAGACCGTTTCGGACTTTTTCTTTCCTTTGGGGTGGTGGCCCTTATCTTCTGGCAGGCTGTCATTAACTTGTTGATGATACTTGGTTTTCTTCCGGTGGTGGGAGTCCCCTTGCCGCTATTTAGCTATGGTGGCTCCTCCCTGCTTACGACCTTGCTGGGGATGGGGATACTGATGAGTGTTCGTATGCGTCGCTTTCAAAGTGAGTCTACTCTGGAAGATTGCGAGGGATAAGGGCCTGTCCACAAATAACTTGAACATGATTGCGCTCAGATTTAGGTTAGATTTGGTTGCGGCGATTGAACAGGTAAGCGAGCTTGCGAGACTCCGAAACCGCAATCGTAGTTGTGCTACGATGAGGATTTTGTGATTGAGCCGCAGCCAAAGATAGCCTGAAGATGAGATGCAATCTGTTTAAGTTATTTGTGGACAGGCCCTAAGGGAATTTGTGCTCCAAGATTCGTTGTCTGTTAGAAGTTTATTCAACAGCGATTTTCGCATAGTTGCTCCATGTAACAGTGAGGCAATCCCAAAGCGACAA